>JAUXBV010000027.1 GCA_030619215.1 Fibrobacterota bacterium
CTTCACAATAGGATGTACCTGTGAAAGTAACGACCAGTAAAAACAACAAGTAAATCGCTAAAAATATTCGTTTCATAGTATTGTCATGATATTTTTTAATCACTTATCCGGTGACGAAGGACTCGGATTTAATTCTATTATCTCTTCGATCGGAATCTCATCTTTAATCGGTTTGGTGTCTCCCTGAGTAATTTCATCTATTATATCTTCTGTTATATCTTCTTTGGGCACATCTTTTTCAGTTGCCCTTTCCTCCTTTGTTATGACCTTTTCTGCATCTTTATTTAGCTTTTTCTTTTCCTCAAGAGGTATGTCACTCGTAGCAATGGTTTTTGAACCTTTTTCTATTTTTGCCTGTGTATTTTCGTGTACTTGAATCACGAAATCATGACCTACTAGACTGACATCGACAACGCCTTCTAAAACTTTAATCGTGGAAGAACCATCACTCTTAACTACGGTTTCAAACACAGTTCCCCTGATGGAGCAGGTAGCGGTCGGTGTGCATAATTTGAAAGAACCTTTTTTGCTTATAATTTTTTTAATATTACAAATAACAGATCCCGTCCTAATATAAGATACCATACTGTGTGAAGCATCCGAATTCTCTATACATGAAGTAACACTGAAAAGAGAATTCTCACTAATTCTTAATTTACTTCCATCCTTTAAGAGTAATAACACCTCAGATTCTTCTCCGGTTTTTAACCAATCTTCTGCGGAAAGAAAAAGGTTTATACGAACATTTTCATAGGAAGTATCGATTTTAAGGGAGTCAACCCCCATTTCTTCACTGAGGCGGTCCATAAGCTTATCAAGAACAACTTTTTTTCTCCATTTTACATCACCGGTAAATTGAACTACTTTTGCGGCACGAACAGAAGCTGAATAGGCATGACCAGGAATTAAAAAACTGATAAATAAAAGTAATAAAAAGCTGATTTTCATTTTAATTCTTCACTTTCTTTTTTGAAGATTAAGATATATAAATGTATTTGCTACTGTCCAATTAAATAATAGAGAATAAATATCTTCCGGCTTACTTAATATCCCATATAAGCCTTAAAATAAGCTTGCAAAAATTATTCACAACCATGAACCAAGGTCTTTATGTTTATATATTTAATAAATTTAAGATTCTATTAAGAGTAATATTGAATAAAATCCAATAATTTTTTCTTTACAGAAATTATACCGTTTTTCACAATAAATGTCTTAAATATGTTGCGGCCCCTTGTACTTTGTCTTATTTATAAGGTAATATAATTCATGATTGACAATTTATTAATTTTTTCAGTGCTGTTTTATTTCACATTTTGCTGTTAAGGTAGTTTTATTAGCATATAATACAGCTTTCAGAATATTATTTAAACGGAGGTTTTTTAAAGGGAGCACCCTATAGTATCCAAAATCAATCGGAACTAAAATAGCCTTCCAAATTTCCCAAGTACCCTCCAGAGGGTGTACAATGCAAAACTACCGTAGAGGAGTGTGGCCCAGACCATGAATATCCTGGAAATCCAGCCGGGTTGCATCTCCTTGGGCAGGCACTTAAGGTTGATAAAGAGGGTTAGGGGGGAGAGTATTGCCATGGCAACGCCGCCCATGCATGCTCCGGTGATAAGAAGCATAAGGGGAGGGAATTTAAGTCCTGCCAGTGCACAGCCGGCCAGTATCCAGCCGCCTGCAATAACGGCGTACCACCAGCTGAGTGATTTTTTCTTCGGCCATTCATAGTTTACATAGAGAATATCTGAGATTGACCTTGCTACGCCGTCCACAATCGTAAGCTGCGTGCTGAACAGCGCTGCAAAAGCAACGGCCAGCATAATATACCAGCCGGGGCGCCCCATGACTTCTGCGAGAATATGCGCCTGTGTCACTGCAATTTCAAAGCCTTTAGGTACCAGGTTGCGTGGACGTAACACGGCTAGTGCGCCGACAATAAAAAGCAGAATAGTAGCGGTGTTAAGTAACCAGAAAAAAAGTCCCTGGTCAAGTCGCCAGTGGTTGAACCATTGGCGCCAGCGGGTTATGTTTTCTTCGGTGGGAGCGCACTTGTAACCGGTAGTGGGAACCTTCTCTTCAGTTCCCCGAAGAGGATTGATGATGGTAGTTGTACGGGCACCCATACCCATATTTTTATCACGGAGGTAATAACAGAGAAATATATTGCCCGTTCCACCGGCGCCGGCAAATACCAGAGCGCTGAAAAATTGCGCCATGGGAATGTCGGGATGGATGTAGCCGAAATTGATCAGACCCTTACCCACTTCAGCCCAGGTATGCGGGGTGGTGACGAATATTGCCACTAAAATAAGACCAAGTGTAACGACAGCTACCAGTATCATTTCGGTCTTTTCAACGCAGCGGTAAATCATCTTGGGGCCGAACAGCAGGAGCGCCACCAGCCCGAAGGTGATCCATGTCCATACGGCCGAATCCCCCCATCCGTCAACGCCTACCGTCAATGCTTTAAGCGCGCCGCCGGATGCAACGGCCCACCCGGGAAGAATAAAGTTGGCAAAGTTGAGAAAGATGAAAAGAACGGCAAAGCCCTTCCAGGTTCTCGCATAGCCGGTATAGGCGCTTTCGCCTGTCGCCAGGGTGTAACGGCCCAGTTCCTGGTTAACCCAGTACTGTGAGAATACACCCAGTGCAGCAGCCCAGATCATACCGGCGCCGAACGTCGCGACGATAACCGGCCACATAATTAACTCACCGCTGCCGATTGACAAGCCCACCAGAATTGCTCCGGGACCGATAAGCTTCCAGAAACCCTTGTTTTTTGGGGGAAGGTCGGCTTCTTTAAAAGGTGTTACCATTTCAGGGATTCCTTAATGAGTGAAAATTATTATTCATTATAACCTGTGTGTGTATATGTATAGAATAAAAATATAAATACATTTCAATCCTCTGTCTGAATTATCTACGTTTTTTCGTAGATTATTCAGACGTAGAGAATCTTATCCAGCTTCGCCGGGTCAGGAAATACAAGATAGAAAAGGATAATTTTCATTGCGGGAACAGCTAAAACCGTCGTAAATTCAAATTATAATTATATAGCTGTATAAATTGTATTATTTTAATCACTTTCAAAGATTTTATTTATATATTTATAGAAAAGGGTGGAGAGGCGATGGCTCTTATACGGATGTATCTGCGAAGTTAAAGCACCCATCTATTAAAGTGAGAAGTGTTATCCGGGAGTTGTTATTTACAAATAAGATAAAAAGTAATTATATATCAATACCACATAGATATATAGATATATTGTACCTGACATATTACATATCCACACAAACAGGAGGGATCCTATGAACATTTATAAAAAATATAGTGTTTTTTTAATATTGCTATTATGCGCTGCTTCATTCGCTTCAAATCCGCTTTGGAACAGGGGTGGTTTTTTGGATGATAAAGTCTATGACTGTGGTGATAATGCGGATGGTTTGGAAATCGGGGATATTGATAATGACGGCTATAATGAGCTTGTGGTAGGAAACCGCGGTTCAGAGGATTTTACGATTTTTAAGAGGATTCCGGGAGTTTATGACTCATTAGCTCCCTATTATGTTCATAAGTTAAAGTATGCAATGGGAGTAATTTGTATTGCTGATATAAACGGAGATGACCTGAATGATGTTATTCTTGCACATTATACCGATTATACATCAGGTACACCAAAGGATGACAAATTGGGCGTCTGTTATCAGAATGCAACCACGAACATGTTGGATCCGGAAACCGAATACGATTTACCCAGCGGGCTATCCGCGCGCGCCTTAGGCGTTGGCGATTGCGACTCCGATGGACTACCTGAAATGGTTGTTGCCAATGAAGAAAGCGGGAGCAGTTTATTTGTATTTGGCTGGAATGACCAGAGGGGAGATGTTGTAATAGAGCAGACTAAAGGCGGTATAAGCGGTTATGTAATTTCAATATCAGTAGGTGATGTGACAGGCGATGGAAAAAATGACGTAGTTGTTCATGGAAGCGGCTTGAAAGTTTATGTTCAAAACTCAAGCGGGACACTCGATAATGCCACCAGTTACAGTGGAGGCGGTGAAAGCGCTGATATTGGAGATATCAACAACGACGGGTTGAATGATGTTGTTGGTGCTACTGCCCATGGCGAAGGGATCGATATATGGGTTCAGAATTCTTCAGGCAGGCTTACGTACGAAGGCGAAAGAAACTGCGGCGGATATACCGAGGATTGCGAGGTTGCTGATGTTAACGAGGATGGCCTGGCGGATGCCGTAATTGCAAGCAGGGACAGATCGGAGTTATGGGTTTTTTATCAGGAATCATCAGGTGGCCTGCCGCAAACTCCGACAAAATATATAGGCGTTCAGGGAAAATGGCTTAATGAGCTTGCCGTCGGTGATCTTAATGGCGACGGTGCGAATGATTGTGCTGGATCAAACTGGGGCAATGCAGGTGTCGGTGGAATCTACCCGGCAAGTGTGAGTGTGTGGTTTTACGACAAACCTGTACATGCACAGCTTGTGCCTGAGGGTGTGATGGAAACGCTGAAAATGGTTGTAACACAAAACCGGATCAAATTCAACCTGTGGAAAGATAGCCATATTACGCTTACCGTTTCAGACCTTGCGGGAAGAGTGCAACATATAGTTACCAATGAATATAAGAAAGCCAGGGGCTATGTTTTTTCATGGGAGAAATACCAGGGCAGCGCGGGCGTCTATTTTATAACGCTAAAAGCCGGGAATAAAGCTGTCACAAAGAAATTTGTGTCTGTAAAGTAAGATAAACTTTAGATATATCCGGTTATATTGCCTGTAAAAAGGGTTTAATAACACGAGATATCCAAGTGCCGATTTATGCTACCCTGTATATCTTCCTCTTCAGGGGAAGATATTCATCCTGTCAATATAGGATAATTGCTTTTACTGTGGCTTATTTTTCAGGGCGTGGATTTTTTTAATGTTTGTTCAGAATATTCAGTGATTATCAGCTTACCGGAGTAATCTAAATTAAAGTACAACCTGATGAAGAGTTCATATATCTCTTTGAACTTATTGTTAGTATATAAATAACCGTTTCGTTCCGGATTTATCAATTCTTTCTCCTGCCATTGACACGTCTGAAAAATAAGCTCTTTAGTAATAATACGTAATTTAGTAATGTACGCAGGATTTTTGCTCCAATGCTGAATACGTATGTCAGACTTTAGTGAGTTAACGGACTTGTCAAAGAGCGAATCTGCAATACAGGTCACAGGGGGCAGGCAATTTTTACCGCAGTGAGCCGCATGCATCACATAATAAAATCCCTGAAAAAATGCCGGCAGATAACCATCAAGATATCGTAATCTGTCCCATCGTTGCCTTTGAAGGTACCTGTCGAATAATATCAGGGTATAAACAAATGACTCGCATATTTTGTTAAGCTGTTGTGCCTCAAAGTCGGAAAGGAGGTATGCTATATTGTCATGTTCTTTAAATATATGGTCGGTTTGCCGCTTGTTTGTGGATTTTGTATACCTATCATCAAATTTGGCAATAGCCCACCCTTCCTTTTCACTGTCATAGGCGATAAAAACTTCGTCCAGGCATCCGGTGCGCCCGTCAAAACGAACAAAAAGATGTGGAAGATGGATTGGAAAGGGGTCCCTTTTTTCGAGTGCGAATGGGTTAAAAAGAAAAGATGTTGAGAGTATGCAAATTAAGAAAAGAGATTTAAATCTTGCCAAGGTAATAATTCTTTCTCTCTTAGTTAAAACTTCACATTTTGCGTCCTTCTTATTAATATAACAAATAATATTGGAATTATTTAATTTAATATCGTGAAACTTAGATATAGATATTATTGCATTAATATTATTTTTTTAGTATCACATTTGTAAAGTATAAAAAATGGCCTATATCTTTAATAAATCCTCATCTAAAACCTTGTCAAGCGTGGACAAAAGAAAGTCTACATTGTCTTTTGTAAATACCAGCGGGGGTTTGATTTTTATTACGTTGTGAAAGGGGCCGTCCGTGCTGAGAAGAATACCGCGCTCCTTCATACGGTTGATCAGGTAAGTTGCCTGTTCTGCAGCAGGCTTCCGTGTGTCGCGGTTTAATACGAGTTCAACGCCGATAAACAGTCCCAGGCCCCGCACATCTCCAATCAGAGGGTATCTGTCCATCAGATTTCTCATGCCGTCCATTAGATAGTTACCGACTTCAAGAGCATTTTTCTGCAGGTTCTTCCCGGCAATTTCATCAAGCACTGCCATACCAACTGCGCATGAAACGGGATTACCGCCAAAGGTGTTGAAAAACTCCATACCATTGTCGAATGAAGCGGCAATTTCCGGTGTTGTAACAACAGCTGCAAGGGGATGGCCGTTACCGATAGGTTTGCCAAGTGTAACGATATCAGGCACAACACCCTGGGTTTCGAATGCCCAGAAATGGGTACCGACGCGTCCAAAACCGACCTGCACCTCATCTGCGATACAGACGCCGCCGGCATTTCGCACATGGGAGTATGCTTCTTTAAGGTACCCTTCGGGGAGAACAACCTGGCCTGCGCAGCCCATTATCGGCTCGCAGATAAATGCCGATACATTGTTATCCTGTTTCTGAATATGCTCAATTGCTTCAGCAACATGTTGTGCATATTTTTTACCTGCCTGGGGATCATCTCTTCTGTAAAGGCCACGGTAAACGTCCGGTGTAGGTACTTTGTGAACGTATGATGGTGTACCTGTGCCCCCGGGGCCGTCGTGCTTATAGGGGCTGATATCAACGAGGGTTGAGGTGTTGCCGTGATAGGATACATCTAAAACAATAAGGTCTTTCCGCTTCGTATGTGTTCGCGCAAGCCTCAGGGCAAGCTCATTTGCTTCACTGCCGGAGCAGACAAAATAACAGATTCGCAGGGGGTCCGGGAGCAATTCACTGAGCCGCTCAGCGTAGCGTACAATATTTTCGTGCAGGTACCGTGTGTTGGTGTTAAGCAGGGACATTTGCTCGTATGCGGCTTTTACCACGCGGGGGTTGCTGTGCCCCACACACGGGACATTGTTTACGCAGTCAAGGTATCGGCGCCCTTTTTCATCATACAGGTACTGCATGTCACCGCGCACAATAGTAAGCGGTTCCTGATAGGAGAGGCTCAGGTTCCTCCCCATAAGCTCTTGCCTGCGTGCCAGGATTTTTTTGGGGCTGATCCCGCCTGCGTCAGCGCGTTTTTCATTCAGCCGGCTGATACCTGCAGTGCCCGCCGATGGCGCCGGTGCATCGCATGCACTGCGGAATGAGCTGTGCGCATCCTGAGGGTTTTCTCCCGCAAGTTTTTCAAGAAGCTGCCAGGCAGGCTGCTCGCTGATTCTCAGGTATTCATTGTCGGGCTCAATGGTTTTCTGATATGCTGAGTTTGTAACCGTGATGCACAGCCTGATGCAGGTTAACGGAAAAAGAACCTCTAATTCTTCCTCTGTGAGCGGTAAAGACTGATGGTAGCCTTTTACAATATGTGCTGCGGCTGCGATAGGATCGGTTTTATCCATCATCGCATAGGCCAGGGTTATTGCAAGCTCACAAATGGTATTTGTAAAAACCAGGTCCCCAAAATCAATTACCCCTATCACTTTGCGCCGGCGGGGATCGCCATCACTGATCAGTACATTATAATCATTCGCGTCATTGTAAATCACGCTCGATCGCAGCTTTGGCAGCCTGGGGGCAACCTGAGATTCGAATTGTTCAAGAAAAATCCCCACTATTTTGCGGCGGGCAGGTTGCTCAATATAGTGCATATAATCGCGTATCCACCCTGCATGTACCAGGTCCCATTTCAGGGTGCGATGTGCTGCGGGGTGATCAAATTTCAGCAGGGGAGTGTCTATTGTACCAAGGACATGGCCGAGGCTATGAAGCAGCTCCGGTGTATGCGGCTTAGTATATGCGAGGAGTTTGCCGGGTACGTATGTTAACAAGCGAACAAGGTGGGAAATACCATCATTCCCTGATATTGTGGTAATAGGTTCACCTGAGGTTGTTGTCCGGACTTTTGGGATTGAAAGGGAAGGGGCTTCCTTTTCAAGTAATTCCATGACCTGGTTTTGAAGCTCAAGAAGCTCTTTTTTCTCAGCACTGTAAGCGATTTTTAATACAAACTCTTTTCCATCACCGGTTTTCAAGTGAAAATTCCGGTCACGCTCGCCGGGTAAAAGAGATGCTGAAGCTTGCAGGCCGTATTGTTCTTCGGCGATACGGCAAGCATCCTGCTCCAAAAAGTTCGGTGTTTGATATTTTATTTCAATCATAAATACTCTTAATTTTTACGGTTTTTTCATATTGAAATACATCCTGATAAAAAGCCCGTATACCTCCCTGAACTTGTGGTCGCGGCTCGCGTATGGCTTGCGTTTCGGATTGTTTAATTCAACTTTCTGCCATTTTTTGATTTGATAAATGAGTTCTTTGGTGACGATTCGCATTTTCATAACATGTTCCGGTTTACTGCGCCATTTCTGAATACGCTTATCCGATTTTGGTGATGTGAAATTGTTTTCATACAGCGAGTCCGGTATGCGTGTAAAACCCGGCAGGGAATCTCTGGAGCAGCGCGCAGCCATAACCAGATAAAAAAGCCCGTTGTAAAATTGCGGCAGATAAGCATCCAGGTAGAGTAGCTTACCCCAGTTTTTTCGTTGTAGATTCCTTTCGAAAATAGTAAGCGTACGAATAAAAGAGTTGCATACTTTATCAAGGCGCTCGGCCTCAAATGGTGAAAGCTTATATTCCAGCCGGGGGTATTCTTTATGAATGTGGTCTATCTGGCGCCTGAGCGTGAACTTGATGTACCTGTCGTCAAACTCAGCGATACCCCAGCCCTCACGGTCGTTGCCGGGGAATGAGACAAACACTTCTTCAAACCTGCCTGTCCGCCTGTCAATGCGAACGAAGAGATGCGCCAGTGGAACGGGGAACTGCTCCCGCTTCTCAATAGGGGTGAGCGTGAAAAAGAGAGCGCTGAATAACAGTATTAAACTAACCCGCTGAGTAACTGTTTTCAAACCTGAACCGCTTAATTCCTTTCCCCCTCCGAATGGAAAGATATGTCCCTTTCAAAAATAATAAAAAGCAACGGGAGTATTTGCCTTGAGAGGTAAAAACTAGTTAGTGTGATGTTCTATAACGGGCGAGCGCCAGGTTGATGATGCGGGTTATTAATTCAGGATAACTGATACCGGCCTTTTTGGCTGCTTTTGCAACTTCATCAAAGTGGTGCAGGTCAGGGTTGGAATTTGCTTCCAGTATGTAAATTTTGCCTTTTGCAGTAAGGCGCAAATCTATCCTGCCGTAGTCCTGAATATACAGCAGGCGATATGCTTTCTTACAGACCCGTGCAACCCGGCTGGCAACTGGTTTGTCAAGCACAGAAAAATCGAATTTGATATTCCACTTTGTCCGATACTTTTTATTCCACTTTACCCGTGAGGTTGCCATTACCGGCCCATTGTTGTCGGTATCACCAAAATACAGCTCGCGTATCGGCAATACCTTCAGCCGTTTATTCCCGATAATGCTCACATAGAGCTCCCTGCCTTCGATATATTCCTCCGCAATGGCGGGCTGTTTCCAGTTGTCATGCACCCACTCTGCGCGCGCCTTCAGCTCTCCCATATTTTTTACTATTGAAGAATTTGAAATGCCGTCTGAGGCGTCTTCCATCAGCGGCTTGACAACCAGGGGATACGGGGCCTTTTTGGATACTTTAACCGTTTTGCCCAGATGCAGGATATAAAATTTTGGAACCCCTATTTTTCGCGTGCCTAGTATCTGTTTGCAGGCTGCTTTGTCACGACTCAGAAAGAGGCCCTGGGCGCCGGCACCGGTAAAGGGAATATCGAGAAGCTCAAGTAATCCTGCAATATTCTTGTCCAGCCATCTTATATTGCGGAACTGCTCGGTAAGGTTGAATACCAAATCCGGCCTGTTTTCTTTCAGGTTTTGTATAATGGGTTCAACATCATCGAAAATCCCGATAATTGATACTGTGTGTCCCAGCTCTTTGAGGGTTTTAATGATATGAAACTCTGTTGATTGCTCGTCCTTATATTCCTGCGAAGTATCGTAATCTTTTGGAAGTGTTGCACTATCAAGCAATACCGTTACGGAAAGGCTTTTTTTCATTTTTTAACCACTTTGTGAATTAATTGCGTGCTGCTGCTTATTACCGAGGTAATAAAGGCTGTAATGTCAAACAGAGTATCCGCCCTGTTTAAATACAGGTCCATCTCATCGCAGCGCCGGGCCAGCTTCTTTATCAACCCGTCAATGTCATATTTCCTTTCACCGGTCCAGCGGGAAACGCTGTTGATAATATAGCGCTTTTGAGTCCTGAGAAACCGGGATGCCTTCATAACGTTATAATCATCCTGTTTTGTTGAGAAGATACGAAGGAGTGCAGGGTCATAGAATCCCGGGAAATCGGTTTTAAGCCAGCGCCTCTTTCGTTCATAGTATACTGCAAGCGTTGACCTTAACCGCGAAGCTGAGAATGGTTTTTCAATTTTTTTTACCGTTGGCTCCCGGCTACTTATTTTTTTCATGAGATGATCAACGTAGTTTAATTTTTTTATTGCCGGCCAGCCCCGGTACTTTTTTTCCCAATTGCTTGACGGATTAAGCCATACCCCAAAGGTCTCGGCAAAATCCTCTTCGGGATGCGACTGGGCGTAATGGTCATCAAGGTGGATAACGTATCGTTTTGAATAGGGCCGGGTCTCATAACCACCTACAGAATAGCGTTTCGTATAGGAGCCAAATAACTTCCGCCACCGGGTTTTTCGATACAGCTTATATGCATGATTCAACGCATGACCCGCTTCATGGCGCAGCAGTTTCATGCACCAGGCCTCCGTCCCTCCTTCAACCTCAAGCATCATTTTCCTCTCAAGCTTGACAAGCCGCGGATGCGCAAGATAAAAAGGTATGCCAATCACCGGAATACCGTCCGGGGAGAACCATTCATCCGAGAGATAACACGGAGGGTGGAAAGCTATTCCTTTTTCATCCAGCTCGCTGTATAGCTGCTGAATTGATTTCTCAAGTTTCGTATCTTTTATCGTAAGGTGAAGTTTGCGGATCTGTATCTGCAGTAACTCTTCATCACTTAATGGTGATAAGTCTTCAGGTTTTAGCATACGTTATATCAAATTTTAAATAGCATATAATATAGTAATTCACAAAGTTTTCTCTATTTACATTATACTTTTTGCAAGGTTTATTGGCTATTGTTTTATGGGCTATATTCAAATGGTATTATTTTTCATATCAAGATATTTCTGAACTGCTATCTCAGTATAATGATCAATTTGAAGTTTATTTCTGTCTTTTAATAATACCCAGGTATACTCCTGCGCTTCAAAATTCAATATTACCTCTGTAGAATCGGTTTTGCAGGCATAATCAAAGAAAATGTAATGCCTTCTCTTCCAGAACAAATCATCGTATATGAATTCCTGAAAACAGATAAACTCAATATTATATATGTCTAAATTAGTTTCCTCTTTCACTTCCCTGATCAGCGATTCTTCAATTGTTTCTCCCAGCTCAATATGGCCGCCGGGTACTACCCATTTGTCTCTCCATTTATGTGATTTCATAAGAAACAATTTGCCCTCAGGATTGAATATTAATCCGCCTGCTGTCGGCTCCGGGAATTGTTGATCCGGCATGTTTTCCGCCCTTATTAAAAAAGTGATTCAATTAACAAGCTTCTTTATTATCTTCCCCTGTAAGTTATAAAGCTTTATACTCAAATTATGGGATTTAAAATCATTATCCGGTAATTGGAAATGAATTCTTGAACCATCATACTTAATATAATTTTTATCATTAATCAGTTTAGCCGGATTTTACTGTTAATCACATTATAAGGCCTATTCTATATGTATTGAATTTATAGGTGGTTATGAATAGAAAATAGTGGATATCGTTTTCCAGATAAAAGATATATAAAGAAATTCCTTGACATGAAAACGACTATTATTTACCTTGAGAATAACTATAGTTGGTAACTTCTTTTGGGGACGGTAAAGATATTCGAGAAAATATTCAATTGTTGAATATTTATTTGGATAGGTGCATTTAATACCACGATAGAAGGAGGGGGTTAAGAAATTAAACTATTTCATAACCAAATCATAGCCATAAGGAATGAGTAATGATACAAAGAATCGCTCCATTTTATCGTATACTTCTCCTGACAGCACTTCCGTTAATTATTACTACCCAATCAGCGTATACCGCAGATATTAAAACCAGCAAAACAAAAATCAACAATTCTTTAAAAGAGATCACTGATACTGATAAAAAGATCTCTTTAACGGAAGATAAGCTTGCCGTGCTTCGCTCGGATGTAGAGAAGGTAAAGCAGGACAGTATTACACGGGAAAATAATTTTAAGAAAAAGGTTAAGTCACTCAAAAAAGAGTTGGCGGGCCTTGATACCCTGCTTATTGGGAATAAAGCTGAACAGAGAAAAGTAGGCGAGCAGAGAGCTGAAGTTGTAAAGGACAGTGTTGCTGTTGAGAAGAAGAGAGCTGAAGCCATGCTGAAACTGGCCAAGGAGCGGGTGTATCTTGACAGCCTCATGGACGCAATGAAAAAGGAAGAAGAGGGGATTCAGAAAGAGAGAGAAAAAACAGGCAAAGACAGCAGTGATACCAAAAAAGCGCTTAGCGCCACGACAAAGGAGTTTAAGCGTGAACTGGCAGCCATAGACAGCATGATACCCATAGTTGGAAAGGAAAAGGAGATACTTTCTTCGCGGCATGATAAAATCAAACTGGACAACCTTATTGAAGAGAAGAAAAAGAGACTCGACTCCCTTATGAAATTGGATTATAAAATACGCCTGGAGGAGAAGGGCGATTTCCAGACGACCCAGAAGGCGCTTGGTGAGCTTCAGAAGAGACAGAAGAAGATGGCGGGGAATGCCGCTATTGCCGAATGGGAAAAGGAAGAATCCAAGCTTACACTCAGCCTGAGAACGGTACGCCTTGACAGTATTGTGAATAAGAATAGTAGCGAGTTCAATGCGCTTGTTAATCAACGCAAGGAAAAGAAGCTGGATAGCGCTGAAGTATATAATGATTTTCAGAAGGAGTTTAAAGGGATAAAAAAGAAGCAAAAGAAGCTTGATGGCCTTACTAAAAGTATACAGAAAGTGTTAGATTCATGTAAGGTAAAATATGACAAGCTGAAGCCGGACAGTGTTGCAGTTGCTAAGCAGTATAAGAAAGATTTGAAGAAAATAAACAAAGAGGCAAGCCATATCGACAGCCTGGTGCAGGGGAAGAATAAAAAGTATGCAAAACTTGAAGGGCAGCGGAAGAAACTGCATCAGGACAGCCTGAAGGTGCAGAAGGAGAATACGGCAACGGTTAAGCAGGTGCGGCTGAAAGTTGCAAAGATGAAACAGTCTATCACTACAAAGGAAAAAGAGCTGGTAAAACTTAAGGATGCGAGAAAGAAGTCAGAGACGTCGTTAAAGTATGGGATAAGTCGGATCGTAGCCATGTCGTTCTGTGAGCC
>JAUXBV010000025.1 GCA_030619215.1 Fibrobacterota bacterium
AAGGCAATTGTGATGGGTGACGATGCACAATTGCAGAATGCTTTTCTCAATATTGCATTAAATGCACTTGATGCAATGCCCGACGGCGGAGAGTTAAAGTTTACAACAGATATTGTTGAGCTGGACGAAAAGTATATAAGGTCTCACTCCTCAGGCATCATACCCGGCACCTATTTACAAATAACAGTAACAGATACCGGCATCGGAATGGATGAAAGGATCATAGCCAGGATATTTGAGCCCTTCTTTACTACCAAGGGGCTTGGAAAAGGAACGGGGCTTGGATTGGCAAGCGTTTTCGGCACTATTGATAATCATAAGGGTTTTATCGGGGTCAAGAGTGAAGCCGGGGAGGGCACAACATTTAAGATCCATCTGCCGCTTGCAGATACATTTGGTGAAGATACGGGGGAAAATTCTGAAGTGCTTCATAAAGGCAGCGGCAATATATTGATAGTAGATGATGAAGAGCTGATAAGAGAAATGTTTATACAGATGCTGGATGAGCTGGGATATACAACCGCAACATGTAATAACGGCGAAGAAGGATTGAAATATTATAAGGAACACCGAAATGAAATTGACCTGGTTATCATTGACCTGATGATGCCCAGGCTCGGCGGGTATGACTGTCTTAAAGGACTGAAAAATATTAATGAGAATATCAAAGTAATTATCTCCTCCGGTTATTCTGTTGACGGAGGGGTAAGCAAAATAATAGAAGAAGGGGCTCTGGGGTTTATTAAGAAGCCTTTTGATATTAATGAGCTGTCCGAAACTGTTTACGATGCAATTCATAAAGAAAATAAACCTTAAATAAAGGAGAGTAAAACTATGAAATGCCACGAAGTTGACTATGAAATATTCGGCGATGATATGCAGGTTGTCGAGGTAGAGCTTGACCCAGGAGAAACGGTGATTGCAGAAGCCGGTGCAATGAACTGGATGGAAGACGGTATCTCCTTTGAGGCAAAAATGGGTGATGGCTCCCAGCCCGATAAAGGCCTGTTCGGGAAGCTGCTTGATGCTGGTAAGCGTGCAATAACCGGTGAGTCAATTTTTCTTACCCATTTTACCAATACGGTCACCGATAAAAGGCGTGTCGCATTCGCCGCTCCCTATCCCGGTAAAATTATTCCGGTTAACATGGAAGAAACCGGCGGGGAGCTTATCTGCCAGAAGGACGCCTTTCTCTGCGCTGCTTTAGGCACGGAAGTAAGTATTGCCTTTACCAAAAGGCTTGGCGTCGGTTTTTTCGGAGGCGAGGGATTTATTCTTCAGCGCCTCCGCGGTGACGGCATGGCATTTGTACACGCCGGCGGAACTATTGTCAAGAAAGAGCTGAACGGCGAAATGCTGCGTGTTGATACCGGCTGTATCGTAAGCTTTACACAAGGAATCGATTACGATATCCAGAGAGCGGGTAATCTAAAATCAATGTTCTTTGGCGGTGAGGGATTGTTCCTTGCTACATTAAGTGGAAGAGGTACGGTATACCTTCAGAGCCTGCCGTTTTCACGTCTTGCGGACAGGATTCTGCAGCATGCGCCGAAAGCTGGTGGTAGCGCTAAAGGAGAAGGTTCTATTCTGGGTGGTATTGGGAGGATGTTGGATGGGGATTAGAATTTTTCAACTTGTTTGAAGCACTGCATCAGGGGTAATAGGTAACTAAAAGCTATATCTAAATAATAATCCTATAAATCCGAATATAGAAATCCGAAACTCGAAACAATTTCGAAATTCGAATGATTAAAATTTAAAACATAATATGAAATATATAAAATTATCTTAATTTTGATGTTAGGTTTAATAGTTTTATTTACGTTTTGAGCATTTGAAAATTGTATTATTCGAATTTGTTTCGGATTTCGTGCTTCGAATTTCGGATTTATTTAATCATATCCCTGCAACTGAAATATTCCTACTAACCTTTGGATTGTTATTCAAAAAAGTCATTGCAGAATCATATAACATTTCAAGAGATTTTGCTCCCTGAACTGCGCTATATAATTCATGCCCAAAGAAAAAGTTACGTGCATAGTAGGTTGAGAATTCCTTTATCCTGCCGATAGCTTTTTCCGGCGGGAAATCCTCAAGTGTATATTTGTATAATATTTCCCAGACTTCAGTATAATTTATGGGGGTAGTTTCGGATTTATCCGAGCATATTTCGTTATCAAATTCCCTGAATATCCACGGCTTAACAGAAGCAATCCGCCCCAGCATAAACCCTGAAAGAGGAGAGAATAAATCTCTGTTATCTTGTAGTTGCTTAGGAGTAAGAATGTCCCCGTTGCCTATTATCGGTAGGGTGGTGTGTTCAGCTATCCATGCAAAATGCTCCCAGCGTGCCCTGCGCTTAAGTTTGTCCTTTGTAAAACGCGGGTGAACGATAATTGCATCGACGCCGTTACCTTCGAACTGGGTGAGCTTTTCCTTAAATTCATATTTCCAGCTTTTTGAATCATCTCCAAGCCTGCATTTTACAGTTAGAATGCCAGCCCAGTTTTTTCGTAAAACTCCCAATGTTTTGTTTAACCTTTTGTTATCTTGAAAAAGAGCTGCACCTGCCTTTAATTTTTTAATATTTGGTGCAGGGCATCCTAAGTTAAGGTCTATTCCAAAAGGAGAGGTGGTTGGTATCCTGTCAAGAATTGCTTTAATATCTTCTTTTCCACTAAGTAAGAGTTGGTAAAATACTTTTCCTTCGCAATCTCTCTTTTTTGTAAAAGGTGAATAGGAAAGATTTTCATGTATAAGAGAGGCTCCGGAAAGCATTTCAGTAAATAAAGCGCCATACCCTCCAAAATGTGAAATGAGCCGTCTGAAAGCGGAGTGGGTAATGCCGGTCATTGGCGCAAGGAAAAGTGCCGGCTTAATTGGGCTGCTTTTTAAGGTTATACTTTCGAACATATTATACATAAAAGCTCTTGAATAGAATTCCGCAGATTAAATATAAAACACCGGTGATTATGGCTGTAATGCTGTAAATTCTTGCTGTGTCGCAGGATGGCCGGGCATCAGCACTTTGCTTTAGCTGTGCTGAGATTTTCCGGGAAATATAAAACGTAGCGCTTAAATGGCCTAGAAGAGGGAAAATAAAGCTGAAGAGAATCCAGGCAAGGGATTGTAAAATATAAGGCCTCCATATCATGAAGGTTGTTATTGAGCTCAGAAAGAGAAAAAGGAGGACTGTGTAGAAGAAAGGCGTAATAACAGTATATGTTTGTCGTAAATTGAAATCGGCAATACGGGCTTTGTGGTTAAACCGGTTGATTTCTCTCTCGTTAAAAGCCGTCTGTTTACCCTCTTTTTTTAAAATCTCCATTATGGATTGGATAAGCTCGGAAAGGTTCTCAATAAAGAAAGGAAAGCGTATCGATTTTTTGGGACCCTTGATGATACCAAGCCCAACAGGTAATCTTAGATAGCGAAAATTAATAATTTCAGAAAAAAGTATGATAGTTGTTTTTGCGGGGCTTTTTTTTATTAGTTTGTCTTCGTTGAGAATATAGACCGTATTTCCCAGTTCATAAAATATGACCTTTAAAAAATAGATACCGAACAGGATTGTTAAGCTCAAATATAATGCAATACGAAAAAGATGGTACCGCAGAAGGCCGTCAAATAAATAGGGAATAATCCAGCAGGCAACAATAAGGATATAGGACGAAAAAATAATTACCTGATTAACCAGGAAGATAGAGGGGTGAAAGAGAAATTTTTTCTGCATTACAAATTTATTCCTGAAGAGGTATGCTTAATCCTAAAAAAACCGTTCAGGGTTCTGAGTTCCCCGTTCATGGTTGGTAAGTATATTATTATACATTAAATATGGTAAAATACATTGATTATATGCTATAAAAACGTAAGATATTGATAGGCATTGATTTGAAATTTTTATTAATATATTTTTGAAAGATTGTACCTCATTATATGAAATCCTGAGTAATATTAACAATTTATAAAGGTTATCTATGCCTTTGAGTAGTATGACCGGGTTTGGCCAGGCAGAAGTATCGTCGCCTTCCGGTACGTATCATGTTGAAATTCGCGGTGTTAACAATCGTTTCCTGGAGATCCAGACACGGATGCCCAGGAGCTTTTCCAACCTTGAGCAGAAAATTAAGAAATTACTTTCTAATAAAATTGCACGCGGAAGTATCGCGGTAAATATTTTCTGGAATCATGAAGAGCAGGATGGGAAGCTGGTATGGGATAAGGCTGCAGTAAATAACTACATGGCAATTTTCCATGAAATACAGAAACAATATAACCTAAAAGGAGAAATAAGCCTTTCAAACCTTTTCTCATTCAGCGATTTTATCAAGAAAGAAACCACTGAATTTAGTGATAATACAATCTGGAATCATTTAAAGCCCGCGCTGGAAACAGCACTGAATACTTTCCTTGCTTCGCGTAGGAAAGAGGCAGCATATATTGTTTCTGATTTGAAGAAGATGGTTAAGAGTATTTTAAACAGCCTTGATAAAATTGAACGGAGGGCGCCGGTCAGGCTTAAAAAGTATAAAGTGGATATAAAGAAGAAGATTGAGAACCTTGCGGGCAGAAACATGGATCCGTCGCGGTTGGCGATTGAGATAGTATTAATGGCGGATAAACAGGATATTGCCGAAGAGTGCACGCGCCTTCGCGCGCATATTGAAAAGCTGAAAGGCGATTTCAACAGCAGTGATACGGCCGGGAAAAGAATGGGATTTATTCTACAGGAGATGAATAGAGAAGCAAATACAATTGCTTCAAAGGCGAATGATATTAAGATTTCACATTATTCGGTTGCATTAAAGGAAAATATTGAAAAGATTCGTGAACAGGTATTGAACATCGTATAATACTTTTTAGATTCTCTTTCTGATTTATCTACCCCTGAAGGGGACTTCGTGTTTTTTCGTAGATAAATCAGATATAGAGAATCTTATCTTAGTGCAAAACCCAAAAGGTTAAAAGACTAAAGCCTTTATGAAAAAAAATAAGATTAAAAGACTAAAGTCTCCTGCGTCGCTGCGCTTTGCTGGACTATAGCAGCTTTGCTGGATTCGCAGGTAAATAATACTATTTTTCACATACAGTTATTATCAAAGGGAGGCTTCTATGCCACATTCTTTGCTGGAATTTGATCTTGACCAACTGGAAAAAAGGGGAATAGACCGTTACAAAGCTGTGGTTATTGCCGCACAGGAAGCGCGATTCATTAATGATCAGATTCGGCTTGACATTATTGAACCAACAGACAAACCCACAACAATGGCACTTAAACGCCTGTATGAAGGGCGCGTTGTAGAAAACACAGAGAATGAAGTTAATGAGTGATGAAGGAGGGAAAGCTTCATCTTTTATTGGGTATCACAGGCGGTATAGCCGCTTATAAGATGCCGTTTCTTATACGGCTGCTCACACAAGATAATGTTGAAATTAAGGTTGTTTTAACAAAAGCGGCAAAAACCCTTGTCGGGGAAGACACCCTCAGGACAGTGTCCGGGAATCCTGTCTTTTTTGATGAGAGCCCTCCTGTCTATGACATGGACCATATCAGGCTTGCCGAATGGGCGGACCTCTTTTTGATTTGCCCTGCCACAGCAAACACCATCGCAAAAATTGCCCATGGTATTGCTGATAACCTCATAACAACACTTGCACTTTCATTTAACGGCCCTCTTATGATTGCCCCGGCCATGAATACGGTCATGTGGGAGAACCCTGCAACGCAAGATAATATTGCTACAGTAAAAAAACGCGGCATACAGGTTCTACCCGTGTCAAGCGGCCCGCTTGCATGCGGCGATGAAGGCCCCGGCAGGATGATATCTGTTGAAACTATCGCGGAGTTTGTGCTCGGAGCGCAACTGCCCCGATGCTTTTCTTCGAAAAAGGTACTCATCGCTTCGGGACCAACTGCAGAGCCTCTTGATCCGGTCAGGGTTATCACAAACCGCTCTTCCGGAAGAATGGGAGCGGCGCTTGCGAGTGCTGCAATGTGTATGGGAGCTGACGTTACCGTGGTGTCCGGCCCCGCAGAGGTTGATTTACCGGAAGGAATAACTGTGGAGCGGGTTTTGACCTCATCGGAAATGGCCGACGCCCTGAGGTCCCATTTTGATAAAGCTGATGTCTGTATTATGGCAGCTGCAATCAGTGATTTCTCTCCCCGTAATTACTCCTGTGAAAAGATAAAGCGGCGTGACAAAGATACTTTGTCAATAGAACTCGTACCGAATCAGGATATTGCGGCTGAACTTGCAAAGAAAAAGAAGAAGCAGTTTCTTGTCTGTTTTTCTCTGGAGACAGGAGACGGTGAAAAACGCGCCGCAGAAAAAATGAGGAAAAAAGGCTGCGATATGATAGTCCTCAACAGTGTGGATTCTTCTCTTGGAAAGGAGACAACCAGCGTATCAATACTGTATCCGGGAGAAACACCGCAGAAAATCGATCCCATGAGCAAGAGAGAATGTGCCCGAATAATCCTTAAAAGTATCGCCGGGAGACTAGGCTTTTGTAATGGATGAAGCTGTACATGACCAGTTACTGAGTTATTTTAAACAACAGGCAGAGCTTGGGATTCCCGATTATATATTTCCTTCCATAAAAGATACCGCTGATCACGAATACTCATCAGAGCCTGAGGAACCTGCCGAAAAAACAGCGGTCAAAGAGGACGGTGAAAACCTCTATAATTCAAAACGCCCGGCCCTTGTTGAGCTGTATCATGAGGTTGAGAATTGTCAGGGATGCAGCCTTGGCGCAAGCCGGAACAGGCTCGTGTTTGGGGCGGGAAAAGCTTCTGCGCCGCTTATGATAATAGGTGAAGCTCCGGGATCTGAAGAGGACAGGCAGGGGAAGCCTTTTGTAGGTAGAGCGGGAGGTTTGCTCACAAAAATGCTGGCAGCAATTAATTTAGACAGGGAAAAGGATGTATTTATAACCAATATTCTGAAATGCAGGCCGCCGGAGAACAGGAACCCGAACCAGACCGAGGCAATAGCCTGTATGCCGATTTTAACCAGGCAGATACGGATCATTGACCCGAAGGCAATTCTCGCCTTGGGCCGGATAGCTGCCCATGAATTGCTTAATATAACGGAGAGTATTGGCAAATTGCGTACGGAAACGCATAATTATAACAGGATTCCTGTTATTGTAACCTATCATCCTGCAGCGCTTCTTCGCAATGAGCGGTATAAGAGGCCTGCATGGGAGGATCTTCAGAGGCTTCAGCGGATACTGAGGGAAAAAGGAGTTTATGGCAACAGTAAAGACTGATATGCAGTTAACGGTCAAGGTCCCGCCGCAGGCGCTTGATATTGAGCGTACCGTTCTGGGCTCCATGCTTATTGATATTAACGCACTCGATACTGCCATGGGAATCTTGACAGAAGAGTGCTTTTACTCGACCGCAAACAGGAATATATTTATCTGCATCAGGGATATGAGCAAACATGTGATCGATGTCGATATTATAACCCTGACAGAGGAGCTGCGGAAGAGAGAGTGGCTGGAGGCCGTCGGTTCTGAAGCGTACCTTAGCGAGCTGGTGGAAAATGTTGCCACTTCCGCCAATATTGAATCTCACTGCAATATACTCCAGTCGAAATCAACGCTTCGTTCGCTGATTACTACAGCGGCAGACATTTCCACAAGCTGCTTCAATCCTGACGCGGATGATAAAAAAGTACTGGACAGAGCCGAGCAGAAGATATTCGAGATTGCCGATGCAAAAGTTAAGGGCAGGCCGATACAACTGCGGGACCTTCTTTCCACCACGTTTGAGGATATTGAGCGGTACGGGAAAGAAGGGGGCCTGAGCGGCGTAAGAACCGGGTTTGACAAACTTGACGAAATAACAACAGGTTTTCATCCCAGCGACATGGTTATTATCGCAGCCCGCCCCGGTATGGGAAAAACAGCACTGAGCCTTTCCATAGCGCTCAATACTACAATCCGTACACAGACGCCGACCCCGACGGTTATCTTTTCATTGGAGATGTCCAGGGCTCAACTGGTTCAGCGTATGCTCTGCTCGGAAGCCGAGATAGACATCCACCGCCTGCGGGGCGGCAAGTTGACACCACAGGAAGTTAACAAGCTGGGTATGGCCGCGGGCCCGTTGCACGATGCTAAAATATTTATCGATGATACCCCCGGTATCAATGTCATGGAGATACGTGCGAAAAGCAGGCGATTGAAGATACGCGAAAATATCGGGTTAATAATAATTGACTATATGCAGCTTATGGGAATTGTCGATAGATCCGAGAACCGGCAGCAGGAGATCTCACAGATTTCCCGCTCGCTGAAGGGCATTGCAAAGGAGCTTAACGTTCCTGTTGTGGCTTTATCACAGCTGTCGCGGGCAGTTGAGCAGCGTACCGGCAGCCACAGGCCCCAGCTTTCAGACCTGCGCGAATCCGGTGCAATAGAGCAGGATGCGGACCTGGTACTCTTTATTTACCGGGAAGCGGTGTATATACGCAACAAAGAAGGGGGAGTAGATTCGGATGAGTATAAAGCAGCGGCAAATATCGCAGAAATTATTATCGGAAAACAACGAAACGGGCCGGTGGGAAAAATTGATTTGTCGTTTATAGATAAATTCGCAGCATTTAAAAATCTTGACATTATACATGTTGAAGAGCCGCCGGAGTTTTGATCAGGATTTACAGGATTCTTAATTAGTGTCTGTCCGGAAACACCTCATTTTGTCATTTCGACCGAAGGGAGAAATCTGTAAGTTGTTGATTCTTAGAAAAGAAAGATTTCTCCCTACGGTCGAAATGACAGTTTTACCTAGTTTTCGGCCAGACACTAATTAAGTGAATTATTTATAAGTAAAGAACCTTTTTTTAGTTTATATGAAAAATCCAGGTTTAGCATTGGTAACTAATATCCTGATAAATGCCGGGAAGCTGTTTTATGGCATCGTTGATGTTATTGGTATCTTTTTAAGGCATGTAAAGTATATTTCCGACCTTATCTACAATACAATCATCAGGGTACCGTTACTTGTCAAGAATGTCAACCTGACGACACATCAAATGTATATCATCGGTGTTGAGTCGCTTCCCCTTGTTGCAGTTACGTCGGTTTTTGTCGGCGGGGAAGCGGTTATTCAGGCGAATTTCCAGTTTGCCGGCATGGTGCCGCTGCGATATCTCGGCTATGCAGTGAGCAAGTCTTTGGTGACGGAGCTCTGCCCGGTATTAACCGCCTTTGTTGTATCCAGCCGTATATCTACAGCTATTGCAGCAGAGATCGGCTCAATGAAGACCAGCGAGCAGCTTGACGCCATGACCTGCCTGAGCCTGGATTCATTCAGGTATCTTATTATGCCCAAGTTCGTTGCATGCGTGCTTATGCTTCCGGTGCTGGTTATTTTTTCCGAACTCATTGCTTTTATCGGCTCTATTATTACCGCAATGTTTTTCATTGATGTTAGTTTATATGTGTATCTAACAGGTTTGAAACTCTTTTTCTCGCTACCGGATATGATAATAGGCATTTTAAAAACAACGGTATTTGGTGCTATAATTGCCATTACCGGGGCGCACTTTGGATTTCAGTCAAGAAAAGGGGCCCAGGGGGTTGGGGAAGCCACAACAAGAGCGGTGATGTTTTCTGCCGTGTTGATACTATTTTTTGATTTTATGATAGCATTTTTTGTGTTGAAAGCGAAGTTTTAATGATATATTTAAAATATAGAATAGCTATACCTAAATAATATAAAAGTAGAAATTATATGTGGAGCCTCTTTTGGAAGAATCTTTTCTTAAGATCGAACACCTAAAAAAACATTTCGGTTCAAATCAGGTATTGATTGACGTCAACATCGATATTAACAAGGGAGAAATAGTATCAATTATCGGCCAATCAGGGCACGGGAAAAGCGTTATACTAAAAAATATCATGGGATTAATGCTTCCTGATGGGGGAAGAATCATTTTTGAGGGAGAGGTAATTTCATCTCCTACTAAAAGAAGTGAAGAGTACGAACAGGTGAGAAAACGTTTTGGTATGCTGTTTCAGGGTGCTGCCCTGTTCGATTCCATGACCGTGGGCGAGAATATTGCATTCCCGCTTCGTGAAAGAACCAGCATGTCTGAAGAAGAGATCAATAAAACGATTGTGGATGTGCTTGCGATGGTGGGACTGCATGGTATTGAAGAAGTCATGCCGGCCGAGTTGTCCGGTGGAATGCGAAGCAGGGTAGGGCTGGCCCGTGCCATTGCCATGAAACCCGAGGTGATGTTATATGATGAGCCTACCTCTGCACTCGACCCGATTATGTCCGATAAGATTAATGATTTGATTACAGACCTTAGAAACAAACTGAATATGACCTCTATTATTGTAACTCACGATATAGCCTCCGCCTATAAAGTCTCTGATAAAATAGCGATGCTGCATGACGGAAAGATTATTTTTCACGGCACTCCCGGTGAGATTCGTGCTTCGAGGAACCCTTACATTCAGCAATTTATCAGGGGACAGAGGAAAATGTATTACGCTGTAGAGGATGAAAAAACATACGAGGAGCAGGTTGACCTTGATAAAATCCGCGCCCAAACCCCCTGGGCTCCGAAGAGAAGTAAGTTTGACGGGTGATATTAATCTTTTGGTAATTACCTATAATTATTTAGGCGTTTTCAATCTTTACGTGCGGCATGGCTTTTTACTGATTGTTAGATTTTAATCGTTACAATCAGTTATACTTTTTTCAAGTTTTAGCCATGAATAGTTTATTTCAAATTCAATTTACTTTTTTAATATCTTTCTTGTAGGGGAACGCCAAGAAATAAAATATTTATTTATATGAGTTAAAATAAAAAACCCCGGCATTTAATGGAGGGGCGTAAAGTTAAATGCCGGAGTTTTACTTCTACTCACATCAAGCCAGTTTATGCCGCTTCTCATATTATTTTTCTTAAATGTGTTGCGGTATAAGTGTTTCTATAAGAGTTTTGCCCTATTACATAGGACACGCCCTATTACACAGGACAAAACTTTTGAGAATCACTATATGCCGCTTTAGTGAATTGAAGTTACTTTTTTTCTGAATAAAACCTCATTATTTAGCTTGTAAGAAATAATCATTGGCCGTGACCGGGAAATAATGCCAAGGTGTGCCAGCCTGTCAATATTTATTTCAGCACCGGTATAGATAAGCTGCCCTTTCAGGGAATAGATTGCTATATTGTTTGGCACTGCAACAGCAAAGGATATTGGTTTGCCGTTTTCAATTAACATGGGATCGGGATTGATGTCGATTCTACCAAGGTCAACCGTATCGGTACTGATCCTCTCAGAACCGCTCGCCGTATTATATTCCTCCTTTTCAACCCGGTAATGCAGCCGGGGAGCGACCTGGCCTATACCACTGCTGTCGATCTCGATACCTTTGTAAAAGGTACCGTCATTACCGGAATAGGCGCTGTCAGGCGGGTTGGTGATATTACCGGAAGTAGTGAGGATAACCAGTGCTTCATTTACCGGCTGGTTTGTTCTTGCATTAAAGACACTGCCAAACACGTGTATTGTCCTTGTTCCGGAGCCTGATTTATTCAGGACAATAGTACCCAGGTTGCATGTATTACCGGTAATCTGGCCATAGCCGTATTTTGTTTGAAAACTTTTTTTTGATGCTGCATACCTGATACCGATTGAATTATCATTTACCGTTATCTCTTTTGAAAAATTGCCGTCTGATCCGGTATAGGCAGTATCAAATTTTGGATTTGTAGACATAGTATCTTTTGAAATCAGGATAATAGCACTGTCAATCGGATTGCCGGCAGTGTCGGCAACAGTTCCTAATACCGTCACCTCTTTCTCTACTCCAATAACACTACTGAATATTCCCAGAACTAGGGAAGTAATGAGACTGAGCTTTTTGTTTACCATATGCCCTCCACATTTATTAAGGTTTATAATGATGCCTTAATAATTATTTCAAATGTAAACAAAACCCGCAAATACAGTAGATTCGCCATAAAGATTGCTAAAAAGCTTTGTTTTATTGTGAAAAAATAATTTTTTCTCTGTATAAAACAGTGTTGTCAAGCATGTAGTGCACGGTTAGCATTTGTGAACGCGCTATCTTGCCCTGCAATGCTTTTTTAAGATCAAGTTCACTACCGTAATAAAGCATCTGTCCTTTCAAATTAAATAGTTTAATCTTATTTGGTTTTGTTCCAATAGTAACTTGCATGACATTATTGATAATTGGCGTAGGTCCCGGTATCAAGGTAATCGTATCAAGATCACAGGTATCCTGCATAACATTGCCGTTTCCTTCGGCGGTCAGGTATCCGTCCTTTGAGGCTTCATAGTTGATCCTGAAAACATATTCGCTAACCTCAACATTTTCTGCAAAGTTGCCGTCATTACCGGAAGAGAGCGTATCCAGGACTTGTATTCCCCCGGTTCCCTGGGTGCTGAGAATAATCTGTACGTCAGCAATGGGGTTATCTGAGGTGTCAACGACCATACCAAATACATAAATATTTACAGGAGTCCCTCCCGGTCTCAGCGCAATGGTATCCAGGTCTGCAGTATCCTGAACAACATCTCCCATACCATTTGCCGCTGTATATCCCTCTTTTGAGGCAGCATATCTTACCCTTTCGAGGTCTTCATTATATACAATATCTTTAGAAAACTTGCCGTCAGCGCCTGAAGAGAGCGTATCCAAAACTTCGCCTCCCCCGGGCCCACCCATAGTACTGATAATAATCAGTGCATCAGCAATGGGGTTGTCTGCCGTGTCAACAACTAAACCAAATACATAGACATTTGCATTGGTAGTACCAAATAACATAGCAATAAACACCATAGCTGTAACAAATAAATGTTGTATACCCTTCATTCCTCCTCCTTTGTTAAAATATGTGATAGATTTTTTGAAAATTTTATTATCTATTAAATAAATTAATCAAAGGATATATTTGTGTCTATAGAAGGAAAACATTTTTGTACTCGTTTTGAGTACGATACATAAATTTTCGCGCCAACAATAGCATGGTTCTTAATTCTTACCTTTAATTTTGAGTACAGTCTGAACATAAGAAACCACATTGATTTATCCCATATCAAAGTCATCATTTGGCTTTTATTGTTATTGTAATAGTTGTGCTGTCTGACCATCCGGAATAGAACGGTATTTTTTCTTTATCATCATCTATTGATTTATCAGATGGTATGTTGTCTGCCTGGCACCTCATATGTACTCGTATTTCGTAGGTACCCGCTCGTGACCAGCTATGATAGGCGCAAAGGCATGATGCCCAGTCCGAGGTGTCCGCATCACCCCAACTGAAGCGGTACTCCAGGTATTCAACAACAACATGGGGATATATGTTCCATTCGGTAAAATAGGTGTTAAATTGACATTCACTATTAATAAAAGCGTTTTTCGGCCCGCGCGGTTTTGTCGGCCGGATGGTGAAATCAACAATACCACCTGACATAACATAGAAGTTGGAATATTCTCGCTCAAAAGATATGATCATCCCATTTGAAGGTATATAACCTTTCAAAGTAAATCTTCCCTTTGGAACACTGTCGATATATACAGTTTGAATGTTGGACTGGACTTCTTTAAAAATATCAGTTCCGGGCAGGTAAATGATTACACTTTTGTTAACTGGAATATTATTGTGATTAACCGGTATTCTAATCTGCCCGGGCTTATATAATACAGAATTTATGGAGTTAATACTGCCTGAATCAACGACAACCGGCTTTTCAAATAATCGTAACTGGTTGCATGAGCCTTCTCCGATAAGG
>JAUXBV010000494.1 GCA_030619215.1 Fibrobacterota bacterium
TGAAGTTCCGGTTTTAAAGAATTCCCATTCAGCGTTAGTATAGGCAAACTCTTTACCCGGATTATCCTGTGACTGTAATTGCCGCATCTTTTTAATTAATTCATTAGCGCCGATAAAATTAACATTCTTGGTTTGAGCATACTGGACAAATTCAAGCACGGCTTCCTTGCGTGTATCCCAGGTGTTCCATCCGCTGTCAACAACCATACCATAAGATGACCTATTGTAATCACTGAGCAGGGTTGCATAGTCATACATGGGAGTAAAGTAGTCGGAATGTATGCCCATACAGAAAGGCGCTTTATTATTCTGTATCCGCAGGTCAAGGTTGTGCTTCAGGGTCGCAACAAAGTGGTCTTTTGTCATGCCCCACAGAATAAACATGTTGAAATCGAAAGCAGTGACCCTGCCATGTTTTTTCCATGATTCCAACGACTCCCACTCGCCCGCATCCGGAGCATTTTGAAAGATCTTATGTCCATGATCCCAGACCTCTTCACGAATATTCTCCGGAACAACGAATACCCCCACGGGAACTTCCCAAAAACCTGCAGGATATTGCTCAAACGGGATAATTGCACCGCCATCTTTCAGAACCCAGTGAGATGAAGATCCGTTATCGTACGTATAGGGCCAGTATGCATTGGTACCGTCCATATTTTCCTCAAAGCCCTCCTCAACACTGCAGTCATAGGTGTATCCCAGCTCTTTAAGAGCAAAAAGCCCGTTTGAGTTTATCTCAAGACGGGGAGCGCGGAAGCCAAAGATATCGCCACCGGAAACTGAGACACTCAAATACTCTGTTAATTCCGCTTCTGCGAGCTGCAGTGCACCTTTCCAGCACTCTTTTGAAACCTTACAGCCGGCATATGCATCCCAGCCGATAACGTCCCATGCAGCATACTGCTCAGGAACCGGCTTTCCATAGAGGTCAACCTCTGCGCCAACACCGGGGTCAAACCCTTCTCCGCTATTGGGCCAGAAACTTTCAGGAAGCCCCGAGTTTGTCTCCATGTGGTCTATCGTGTGGCAGCCCAATTCAAAGCCGGCGTCGATGATCTCTGTATACATTCTTATTGAATGGGGCTCTTCTTCCTTATCGCTGCCGCCATTGGTCAGGACCTCATATTCCCGGCCCCAGCATACAGGTGCAAGAACGGTTTTGGTTGGATCAGCCCAGTTTACAGTCGTAAAAGCCTGCTCTTTCCAACCCCATACGTCTCCCGGCTGGGGATCTTCAACCCATCCAACCTTCCACGTTACCGGAGCCATCTGGCCGGTAATGACAAAGAAGCTTATTGTCCGCTGGCTGCCGTCCGGGTTATTCCCTGAGGGAAGCACATTTCTGACTGCCCAGCTTGCGCCGATATCCCCTTCTTTCAGGTTGAACGCATTTTTCGAGGAATGCCATGTTTTAAACTGGTAGGTGTCACCTTCAACCCTGCTGATCTCATTCCATGCCTGGCCAGGAGCGGTTTCATACGGTGTGCCTTTTCGCCCCGAATATGCAATATCATCCCACATCAGGCAGACATACTGCTGCACCTCAGAAGGCTTTAAATTGGCAGGTGGATTTGATGAGGGAAACATGTAATCCTGAGCAATAACGGAAAAGGCCATTGCTAAAAGCGCGAGAGCAGATAACATTTTACGGTACATAACTCCTCCCAACTTGAGTGAATGAAAATTGAATTTATTAGTTTTCATAGCGACTCCTTGTTTCGCTGTATTTGCCGCATGTAAAATTAATATAACAATTAATTCGGGAGGTTTTATTACCTTTATAAATTCATCAATTATTCAGGAGAAAAATGCAAATCAGGGGCTCCCTTTCTATAATACTATTTATGTGTTTTCATGTTTTTATCAATTAATTAGGGTAAAAATGCAAATTTTCACATATATTACCGTTCCCTCATACTGAGAAGATTTCTTTTTCAATGTTCCTGATTTCCAGCCCTTAACAAACGTAATAACAAATCCTCTCCCTGATATTTTGTATATTTAAAAAATTGAATAGCTTTTCAAACTTCTGCTGGAAAAGTATGGGCTCCTAAAAACAACTATTCATTTTGTAACAAAATTATGGTATAATAATACATATATGCCAAATAATGTTCGGCACCGATTTATTGATAAATAGTGCGGATTACTTTAAACCTTTATTAAAAAAACCTGATATTATGAAGAATGCAACATTGGTAATTTTAATGTGTTTTAGCATACTATTTGCTGATAACCATCCCTATTCACAGCTTCCACCCGGTAATCTGGACTATTCCGAATGCCCCATGTTTGTCTGTTTCGGATTCGATGATAACGCGTATGTCGAGGGGATGAAATGGTTTGCCGACCTGGTTCGTGATAAGGCAAACCCGGCAGGTTCGAATAATCCCGCTACCTATGACGGAAGCCCGGTACGGGCGACCTTTTTTATCACTGCCGGCTTCGGGCATGATGACTATTTCGTCAATGCCGGCGGCCAGACAAAAGAGCAGGTCATACAGGCGTGGAAAGGTTTCTATGATGAGGGGCACGAGATTGCCAACCACTCCTGGAACCATCCCCACGGATCATCACTCTCCGTAGAAGAATGGAAACAGCAAGTAACTACTGCAAATGATTTCCTTGTAGCGAACATCGGGGTACAGTTGAACGAGATCAGGGGATTCCGCACCCCCTATCTGGAGTATAGTGCCAATACCATGAATGCCATAAAAGAGCTCGGATTCATGTATGACTGCAGTATTGAGTTCGGTTACAATGGCTGGGTGCCCATAGAGCCGGACTCAGGATATTGGAACGGTATGACCGATCCGAAAACACACATGAAGCTCTTCTGGCCCCACACTCTCGACAATGGCTCTCCTCCGGGACATTCAGCAGTAGGCAACCCGACAGTGGCGGGCCTCTGGGAAGTACCGGTGTATACCTGCCTGAAACAGGATAACAGCGGTGTGGTCACGGGTTTCGATTTTAACCTCTGGAAGCTCATGGATAAAAGCGAGTTCGCCGAAACGCTCAAACACAATTTTGATTTACGACGCCAGGGAAACCGAAACCCGTTAACAATAAATACTCATACAGACTACTATACGCAATATAATGCCGATGCAAATACGGAATTTACCAAGGCTACCTGGGAGCAGCGCCAGGATGCCATTGAGGAGTTTCTTGATTATGTGCTCCAGTTCCCTGAGACGCGTGCCGTCAGTTTTTTTGACATGCTCAAATGGATGAAAGACCCCGTAGCACTCGGCCCTACCGGACTAACCCACAAAGAACCTGCTGTTGACCGGCCGGAAATCAGTGTAAAAATGGTCTCTAACAATATGATAACATTTTCTATACCATCACCCGGATTCTACACTTTTGCCTTAATCAACCTGAAGGGAAGCACAGTAATTCAACAATCACAATGGCATGATTCCGGAGAGGGATATGTCTCTTTTGGTTTTCCTCTTCCCGGTGGTGTATATATGATCCGGATAAATAGCGGGAAACAGGTCATTGCGAAAAAGGCGATATTTATTAAATAATATGTTTATAAGGCTATATTTGAAATGTAACTGAATAAAATTAAGGAAAA
>JAUXBV010000247.1 GCA_030619215.1 Fibrobacterota bacterium
AATTCTCGTTATTCGTTTTCAAATCTAAAATCTACAATCTAAAATCAGCAATCTCAAATCAATTCTCGTTATTCGTTTTCAAATCTAAAATCTACAATCTAAAATCAGCAATAAAATGGCTCCTTATGCCGTCGTCTTCAACTCTTCAACTGCTTTTCCACAAGCCCCGGCAAACTGTCAACAGCATAGAGGGGAACAGACAAAACAGAATCGGTAAATGATAGTGGATTCAGGGAAAGGCGAATTCCGAAGGGGGCTTTTTTATCATCAAGAAATATTCTGAGGCTTTTAAGGCTGCCCGTGCTTCCTGCTTTTACCTCCAGGGGAAGAATTTTTTCTCCGCATTGATAGAGATAGTCCACTTCAGCTTCACTTCCTTTAGCCTCACGCTGCCAGTAAAACAAGGATGGCTCGTGAAAGCTTTTTTGAAGAGAGAGTAATTGCTGGCCTGCAAATTGTTCCGCGATCATGCCCCTGTATACGGCTAGTATATTATCGGAAAGATAAGTTTCTTTACTTATTCCCATCAGGTTTTGAAGAAGGCCGACGTCCAGCATAAGCAGCTTGAACTTATTCTCACTGGTATGCGCGAGCATTGGCAATCCGGAGCCGGAAGTCGCGTTTATTTTATATAAAATATTTGCCTTAAAGAGTAAGAATAATGCTTTTTTAATTTCACGCGACTGAAAATTCCTGCTTATATTCGTATATTTAAGCTTTGTCCCAATCACGCCCGGTGCTTTATTAAAAACAGTTTCCAGGATTTCAGGACTTATTTTTTTCCCATATTTTCCAAAGTCCTGTCGATAGTTTTGAATTAATGCCTGGTATATTTCATCAATTTTCTGTAATTTATTTGTTTGTAACCAGCTTGAAACAGCTTCCGGCATACCGCCTGTATATAGGTATAATTTTAACAGGTTGATACATTTCAGGTGAACAGGTTCCGGAATAGTTTCATTGACAGAAACGTTTAATAAAAAGTCGTGTAATTTAATTTCATTGCATGCGTATAAAAACTCAGGGAAGGACAGGGGAAACAAATAGAAGTTCTGCACCCTGCCGACAGGAATAGAAATAGTATCGGATTCACTGAGAAACTCCAACAGGGAACCGGCGGCGATAACATGGAGTGTGGGGTAATTTTCAAAAAAATACCGTAAAGACTTTATAGCCGCGGGGCACTCCTGAATTTCGTCCAGAAAGAGCAGGGTTTTTCCCGGGGTCAGGGTCACATTCGCTGTCAGTTCAATTTTCTGTATAATTGCGTCAGGGTCAATATCGTTGAAACAGGATTTAAAGTGCGGGTTTAATTCAAAGTTTATTTCAAAAAACGACTCAAAATTGTGCTCGCCGAATTCCCTGACAAGCCAGGTTTTCCCAACCTGCCGTGCTCCACGAATAATCAAAGGCTTTCGGCCCGGATCATCTTTCCAGCGTACTAATGATGTATAGAGCTTTCTTTTCATAGGTAAAATATATTAAGAGACCAAAAAATTGTCAATAACAACCGGTTGTTTTATGCAAAAAAGGAATATTTTATACGGTTACTATTGTATTGAAATGAATATTATTAGTTTCATATTTTTATGTTCGTATATCTAACCCGGCAGAGCTGTTTTAATCCCGCACAACGGGGGATAAGGTTCTCTAAGCCTGAATTATCTACGCAAAAAAACGCGTATCCCACACTAGTGGGGTAGATAATTCAGACAGAGAATCTAAAACAGCGTATAAATAAAAGGCGCGATTGCGCTGCTTTCTGTGAATACGATAAGGGCTCCGAAGAGGAGGAGTATAATAATTACAGGCAGAAGCCAGAATTTTTTTCTTACTTTCATGAATTCCCAGAATTCTATTATTATTGATTGATTTGCCATAGATAGTCCTTTTTAAAAGATAATTTTGCCACAGATAAAGAAACACTTTGAAATTTCAAACGATTAGTAGATAGTTTACTATCACTAAGAGTTGTCCTTTAGGAGATTTCTTAGTATTTCTTATACCTTCAGGTAGGCACAGAGTTCACAGAGAAATAATAAATATTTTAGGGTTAGAAGAAAAAATATAAAAACTCTCAATTTCTCTATGGAGTCTATGTGCTTTGTAGTGAACTTCTCTTATATTGTTAATTATAATTTTAATTCTCTGTGAACTCTGTGGCAAAGTTTTCTTATCTTTTATCTTTAAAAACCCTAATTTTTTCTCTGTGTCTCTGTGTCTCTGTGGCTATCTTTTCTCCTAAAAGCGTTTGATAAATCTCTCTTTGGGCTGCGCCGGTTCAGTACGGTCAACCCAGTATGTTGAGCGGTTTTTGTCCGGTTTCAGGGGAATCGGTTTACCGCCAAAGACTTGTTTTATCAGAGCTGTCGGGGTAATAACAAGGTAATAAGCTATTGACATAAGGATTATGGTTATTGTTTTACCGATGAAGTGGGCGACTTTCAGCCATCCGGAGTGTAAAGGAGCTAACGGCCCCGGTAATAGAAGCAATGAAAACCCGAAAACACCGAGGGTCCCGAAGAAATAGGTTAATATCTCTTTTTCACGCCAGATGCTTATTGCACACATGCAGCTAAAAAAGATAAATGCAATAGCACCGAATTTTCTTGTCTCTTTTTTTGTCATTTCAGTAGTTAGCCACAGAGGCACAGAGACACAGAGAAAGATAAAAATTATAGTTAAAGAAAAAACACTTCAACACTAAGGCAAAAAGCCGCAAAGAAGGGTATTATTGCAATTACCTCAATACTCTTATCTTTTATCTTTAAAAACCCTAATTTTTTCTCTGTGTCTCTACCTGAAGGTATAAGAAATACTAAGAAATACCCTGAAGGGCACTGGGTAAATTTCAAAGTGTTTCTTTATGTGCCTCTGTGGCTATTTTATTTTAATCGAGGATGAGGTCGCGTCTCCACTCCTTACCCTCTTCCCATTCCGGTTGCCGGCCTTTATAAAGTATGCAATTCTCTAATACCAGTACATCCATTTCAGTACGCATAAAGCATTTATAGGCATCCTGCGGGGTGCATACTATAGGTTCCCCACGGACGTTAAAGCTGGTATTTACTATAACCGCGCAATTGGTCAGCTTCTCAAATTCTGAAATTATCGCGTGATAATCAGGCTTGGTGTTTTTATTAACTGTTTGCAGTCGTGCCGAATAGTCAAGATGGGTTATTGCGGGAATGTCACTGCGTTTCTCCTTCAATCGGATCATCAATTCCGCATCATCCGGCGTCTTTTTGGGGAAACAGCGTTCCTTTTTAACGTCAGCCACCAGCAGCATATAGGGGCTGGGTGTATCAATAGCGAAGTACTCGGATTCTTTTTCTTCAAGTACTGTCGGTGCAAAGGGCCTGAAAGACTCACGGTATTTTATTTTCAGGTTCATTGTTGTCTGGGTCTCTTCGCTTCTTGCATCGCCGAGTATGCTTCGGGCGCCGAGTGCGCGCGGGCCGAACTCCATTCTACCGGAGAAGTACCCGACGATTTTTCCTTCAGCTATCTGCTGTGCAATTATTTTTGGCTTTTCTTCATCTGTCATGAATGTATAGGGGTATCCGTTTGAATCTAAAAATTCCTTAATACTATTATTGGTAAATGAAGGGCCAAGGTAGCTTCCCTTTTGTGAGTCTTTATTGTTCGATAGACTTCTCCGGTTGTCGAGAAATCGATACCAGACCGAGAGTGCGGCGCCCAGTGCGCCTCCGGCGTCGCCCGCGGCAGGCTGTATCCAGATGTTTTCAAATGGCCCTTCCCTCAGCACTTTTCCGTTTGCGACACAGTTAAGCGCAACGCCGCCCGCGAGGCAGAGGTTTTTCTGCTTTGTCTCTTTATATACATGGTTTGTCATTTTAAGGACGATCTCTTCAGTAGCGGCTTGAATGCTTGCTGCGATATCCATTTCCCGTTGGGTTATTTCAGTTTCGGGCTTTCTTGCAGGGCCGCCGAAGAGTTTGGCGAATTTGCCGTTTGTCATCTTCAATCCGCCGAGAAAATCGAAATAGGCGAGGTCGAGCCGGACAGAGCCGTCTTCCTTGACATCTACAAGCTCGGACAGGATCAGGTCTTTATACCTGGGAGTACCGTACGGTGCAAGCCCCATCAGTTTATACTCGCCGGAGTTTACCTTAAAGCCTGCAAAGTATGTAAAGGCAGAATAAAGAAGTCCCAGGGAGTCCGGGAAATGCAGCTCCCTAAGAAGGGTGAGTTCATTACCTTTGCCGTAACCGTAACAGGCTGTCGCCCATTCGCCGACTCCGTCTATGGTAAGTATGGCGGCTTCCCCGAACGGTGAAGGGTAAAATGCGGATGCTGCATGCGCCTCATGGTGCTCGGTAAAGAGTATGTCGCCGTCGTAACCAAGCTCTCTTTTAAGGACCTTTGGTGTGTGAAGTTTTTTACCGAGCCAGAGCGGCATAGCTTCAAGCCAGGATAGTAAGCCTTTTGGCGCGATAGTTATGTATGTGAGAAGGAGCCTTTCGAATGTTAAGAAAGGCTTATCATAGAAAGCCACGTGGTCAAGCTGGTTTACTGAAATGTTTCCTTCCTGAAGGCAGTACTCAGCAGCGTCTTTTGGAAAGCGCGGGTCATGTTTTTTACGGGAGAACCGTTCCTGCTGTGCAGCGGCTATTATCTCTCCGTCCCGCACGAGACAGGCAGCGCTGTCGTGATAGAAGGCTGAGATACCAAGGATGTTCATAAAATGCAGTGTAGTAAAGTGTGAAGGTAGTATTATTGATTAATTTAATTAGTGATTATTTAGAATGTATAATTTCTTTCGTCCTCGTCCTCGTCCTCGAAAATCCAATTGTTTTAAGCAATCGAGGACGAGTACGATTTGTTAATTTTGAACGGGAGCTAAATAACCGCAATAGCACAACTCTCCGGAATGGGTTTATCTTTCCTGTAGTATCCAAGAAAATGGTTCGGCTTGCTTTCTCCGTGAAAGTCGGATCCGCCTGTTATGAAGAGGTTATACTTTTCTGCTATGTTAATATATAAGGGCAGCTCATCATCCGGGGTATAGGGTGTATAGATTTCCATGCCGGCGAGTCCCATACATTTAACTTTTTCAACGAAATTGTCAAGCTCTTCAGTTGAAAGCCGCAGTTGTGAGGGGTGCGCGAGGACAGGTAATGATCTGGCTTCAAGAAGCAGTTGGACAGCATTTTCCGGATCGAGCCGGTACCTGTCAACGTATGCCGGCGCTCCTTTTGCAAGGTATTTGTCAAACGCCTCCTGGACTGACGAGACATGTCCTTTGTTAAGCATGGCTCTTGCTATGTGGGGTCTGGCAATCACATCTCCGCCGGCAAGGCTCTCTACCTGGTCTATTGTTATATCAATTCCAAAGCTGTTCAGTTTTTCAATGATATGTAAATTACGGTTGTCGCGGCTGTCACGAATTTTTTGTAGAATAGATTCAAGAGGGGCATAATCACTGCTGATGCCAAGACCCATAATATGGCAGTTACCTTTTTCCCAGGTAGCTGAGATTTCCAGTCCCGAAATTGTGTTTATATCTTTGCCGGCCCCGTAAGCGATAAAGCGGCTCAAGCCGCCTGTTGTGTCATGGTCGCATAAAGCAAGAATCTTAATTTCTTTTTCAATGGCATAATCAATAAGCTCTTCCGGGGAGAGGGAGCCGTCGGATGCGGAGCTGTGGGCGTGCAGGTCTATCAGCATTGAGCGTTACTCGTATTTCGTGAAGCGTATCCCGTTATTATCCGTTAATAAGTTATTATTGTGTTAAATTAAATCTTAAATCTTAAATCTGCAATCTAAAATCTGGTATCTGCAATCTTAAATCTTAAATCTTAAATCTTAAATCTTAAATCTAAAAT
>JAUXBV010000395.1 GCA_030619215.1 Fibrobacterota bacterium
ACTTTATAAAGAGTGTACCTTTTCTTTACCCATTTTATTCTGTTTATGCCAGTATACAAATAGGAGTTCAGATTTTTAAATCATACTGTTTACCAAAAGTTTTGTCCTTTAGTGTCATTGCGAACGAAGTGAAGCAATCTTCATAAAGCAGGTATATAAAGATCGCTTCTCCCGCTTTAAGCGGGATCGCGATGACTTTCTCATTAAACACCGTACATTATTTATGAGAAACGGAATAATATACAAAATCCCTTATTGCCTCTTGCTTACTGAAGAAACAATAGAATATTTTTAGGCACGAAAATTCCTTTAACTGTTTCAATTTGATTTCACAATACAAAGAGAGATAACCAAGAATCCTCTTCAATTATCAAGCAGGAGCCCAGGTATGGTAAAGCTTAAAATTCGCTATCATGGACGGGAAAACAAAAACCAGCCCGTGCTCCTACGCTTCAGTATCAAAATAGGCGAACACCCTAGAAACTTACAGCGATAGTTATTCCTTTAATACGTTCTCTAAAGTAGAGTTCGTGAAATAAAACGGCTCTGCCTAGGCTACGCCAGCAGATGCCGGATAACAACGGAACAACCCAAATAGGGAGGTGAAAGAAATGCCGGAAAAGAGAAATCAACCGATACGGGGTCTTGAAGGTATTGTTGCTGCCGACACGAGCCTGAGTTTCGTAGATGGACAAAATGGAAAGCTTTACTACAGGGGATATGATATCGATGAACTGGCCGGAAGGATCACATTTGAAGAGGTCGTCCATATCCTCTGGTTCGGGGAATTACCCAATAGAAAACAGCTTGACAACTTGCGGTCCTCTCTGGTATCAGAAATGCGGCTTCCGGGACAGGTATACGACTTGCTGAGGCTTGCGCCTCCCAATGCAAATCCTATGGTTATAATGCGCACTGCACTCTCCTCTATGGGAATGTATGACCCTGACGGCGGAGTAAATACCGAGGAAGCAAACATGCGCAAAGCCAGGCGAATCCTGGCCCAGGTGGCAACGATCGTGGCCTCGCTGCACAGGATCCGGTCGGGCCTGCCGCTGCTGTCGGCTGATGGGCGCATGGAATTTGCGGAGAACTTCCTGTATATGCTACGCGGCCGGCCTCCGGATGAGGTAGAGAGAAAGGCTTTTGATACAACTCTGGTGCTTCACGCTGACCACGGCCTGGCTGCTTCCACGTTTGCTGCTCGAGTTACGGTGAGTACTTTAGCCGGAATGCACTCTGCTATCTCTGCAGCTCTGGCCAGTCTTAAGGGACCTTTACACGGCGGTGCCAATCGAAAGGTGATTGAGATGCTTGACGAGATCGGTATACCGGAGGGGGTCAGCGCGTATATTGACGGTATGGTCGCTAATGGCAGGAGGATAATGGGATTCGGCCATCGTGTCTATAAGACCGAGGATCCGCGCAGCAGGCACCTGAGAAAATATTCCGAAGAGCTTTGTAACAAAGCCGGCCTTTCTCACCTGTTCCAGATCTCCCACCAGATTGAAGAGATGGTTATGATGCGTAAAAAGATACGGCCGAATGTCGACTTCTACTCGGCCACGGTACAGGAGGCGTTAGGAATTCCCCGGGAGTATTTTACCTGTATTTTTGCCGTTGCCCGCTCAGCCGGCTGGATCGCACATGTTATGGAGCAGTTTCGTGACAACCGCCTTATCCGTCCTACTTCAAACTATATCGGCGGTTTTGACCGTAAATACCATGATATAGAGGAGCGCTAGTATGGAAAAAACAGGACAAAACCTGACTGAAAAAATTATCTCCAGACATGCGGGTAAAGGAGTACGGCCCGGCGACATGGTTGTTGCTGATGTTGACATTGCGCTTGCGCAGGATGGTACCGCTCCCCTTGCTATCCGGCAGATTGAGAAGCTCGGTTCCTGCAATCCTGACAGAAACCACCTGAATATTCTTTTTATGGATCATGCATCTCCCAGCCCGCGAAAGGAGCTTGCTGACGATCATGCTTTCATGCGCAGCTTTGCAAAGGAATACGGCGCCACAGTGAGTGATGTAGGCGAAGGTATCTGCCACCAGCTCATCGCTGAAAAATACGCAGCACCGGGTATGCTCATTCTCGGTGCTGACTCGCATACCTGCACAGCAGGGGCATTCTGTGCCTTTGCAACGGGAATGGGTTCTACGGACATAGCGGTTGCCATGGCTACCGGCAAGACATGGTTAAGGGTTCCGGAGAGTATAAAGGTTGTTCTTCACGGCAAACTGAGCAATGGCGTGTTGGCCAAGGATCTTATCCTGCACATTATCGGCGACATTGGAGCAGACGGAGCAACTTACAAAGCATTGGAATTTTCCGGTTATATCGACTCGCTTGACATGGAACAACGACTTGTAATGAGTAACATGGCAGTAGAGGCAGGGGCAAAAGCAGGGCTCTTCCCGGCGGACAACAGGACACTGACCTACCTGCAGGAGCGCGGAAGAGCTGAGCAATTCAATGAAATTGCCCCGGATTCGGATGCAGGGTATGAAAAAGTAATTGAATACCATCTTGACTCCATCGAGCCGACCGTTGCTATGCCACATGCTGTGGATAATACAGCACCTGCTTCAACCCTTTCCGGCATTAGTATTGACCAAGTGTATATCGGCACCTGTACAAACGGAAGACTGTCAGACCTTGAAACTGCAGCTGCAATACTCAAGGGCAAAAGAATCGCCTCTGGTGTCAGGCTGGTCGTCTGCCCGGCTTCACGTGAGATCTACCTGAAAGCAGTTGAAAAAGGGCTGGTCAGCATTTTTATTGAGGCCGGAGGCCTGGTGCTTCCACCGGGATGTGGGCCCTGTGTCGGTATCCATCAGGGGATACTGGCAAAGAACGAGGTGGTACTTTCAACTCAAAATCGTAACTTTCAGGGCCGCATGGGTAATCCGGACAGCTCTATCTATCTGGCTTCACCTGCCACTGCTGCTGCATCCGCTCTTTTTGGCCATATAACAGATCCAAGGGAGGTAGTATGATGACATTACAAGGAAAAGCCTGGCGTTTTGGAGACAGTGTGACCACAGACCATATCGCTCCTGGTCGCTATTTCCACCTGCGGTCAAACCTCCCGGAACTTGCCCGACACGCACTGGAGGATTTAAGAAGTGACTTTGCTTCGGAAGTCAAGAAAGGTGATTTTATCGTTACAGGGAAGAATTTCGGCCTGGGCTCATCCAGAGAACATGCTCCAACGATCCTAAAACTCGCAGGTGTTTCAGCAATCCTTGCACAATCCTTCGCACGAATCTTTTTCAGGAATGCCGTAAATATAGGATTACCGGTGGTTATTATGGATACTACATTCATAAACGAACAGGATGAACTGGAGGTCAGCCTTGAAAAGGGGCTGGTAAAGAATATTACAAACGACAGGGTAGCGCAATTCAACCCGCTCTCACCTGAGCTTCTGCGTATTCTCCAGGATGGAGGGCTTATTGAACACGTTAAAAAGAACGGGAGAATCGTTGTATGAATATACCGGAAAAAATAAAGCTCACTCATAGGGACCTTACCGTTCCCGACAATCCGATCATCCCTTTCATTGAAGGTGACGGTATTGGTGTTGATATCACTCCTGCAATGCGTCAAGTTGTGGATGCAGCTGTGATAAAAGCGTATGGAAACAGCAGGGGAATCTCCTGGAAAGAGCTGCCCGCCGGTCAAAAAGCGAAAGCCCAAACCGGGGAATATCTCCCTGAAGCCACTACCCAATCGCTCAAAGAGCATATCATAGGAATCAAGGGGCCGCTGGCTACGCCGGTGGGAGGAGGGTATCGCTCGTTAAACGTTGCGCTCAGGAAAATTCTTGATCTGTACACCTGCGTCCGCCCCATTCGCTGGTATGGTGCTGCAGCTCCAGTTAAACACCCTGAGAAACTTGACATCGTGGTGTTTCGCGAAAATACCGAGGATGTTTACAGTGGCGTCGAGTACCAGTCCAATTCACCGGAAGCTCAAAAGATTATCAGCTTACTCAGGGAATTTGGCGTGCAGGAAGAGGATGTCACCTCCAATGCTGCGGTTGGTATTAAGTCAATCGGGCCGGACAGAACAAAACGGCATGTGCGTAAGGCTCTTAACTATGCAGCGGAAAATGGCCGGCGATGTGTCACCTTCATGCACAAGGGAAATATCATGAAATTCACCGAAGGTGCATTTTTACAATGGGGATACGAGGTAGTTAACGAGCCTGAATTTGAAAAAAGCTTTTTTATAGCAAAGAATCCATATACAAATGATTCAACCGCTTCTTATACAAACC
>JAUXBV010000430.1 GCA_030619215.1 Fibrobacterota bacterium
TAACAATCTGGGCAAATAACGGCCAGGACAAAGTAACAAAGGATGAGCTGCGTGCGTCATCCAATGCGGATTCAGTAATCAATTTAGTCTGGGATGGCTCGAACATTTCAGTTTTCGGCGCAAAAAACGAAGTTATTGCTTTTAATTTAATCCTTGAGTCGCCAACACAAGCTACGAACAATGTTCGTGTCTCCATCGGTTCTCTAACCGGCCCCAATGGGTTTATCATTTCAGGGAGGGCTGTTGATACGAATGATCTTGCGGATGATCTGTTTGATTATAACGGAAGGAACATTGAGCTTTTTTACATACGGTATTTACAGATAAAAGGGCTCAGTAAGATGAGCTACGAGTCCTGTTACTACGATGAAAGGCATGCGCCGAAACGTTTCCAGAGGCCCATGAACAGTAATTATGTCGGCCAGGGAACATGGTATGACAGGCATGACCATGATAATTTCTATCCGGAGATTGCAGTTCCTCTGGAGCTTCATACCCCTTTTTCAATTGCCGCTGATTCAAACCGGTCGGTGTGGGCTGATATATTCATACCGAAAAATGCACCCGCAGGAGAATACACAGGCACAGTGACAATAGAGGACGGGGCAGGCACCTCGCAAAGGAGACGTGATATACCTGTTGTTTTGACAGTGAAGAATTTTACGCTTCCTGATATTCCAACTGCAAAAACCATGCTTGTCGGCGGCGGTATTGAAGGAGACCCTGCATACCGGTATACGGGAGTTGAGTGGCCGAGCCCGGGGAGTCCTGAGTATGAGAAGATGGTTACAATAAGTATGCGCCACAGCCAGGCCGCACACCGCCACAAAGTATCACTCCTTAAAAGCACCGGGCGACTGCCTGCCAATTTGACTGATGAGGCAAAGGATCAGTTGACAGGAGACATGTTTACATCAACGATAGGGTATGACGGGCCCGGCATCGGCACGGGAGTCAATGTGCTTTCAATCGGCACCTATGGCTCATGGCAGTCAAGCTGGTTCAGCGGCGCTACTACTGACGATGAAAAAAGAGAGGCTATGTGGAACAATTCGGATACATGGGTTAACTGGGTTAACGCACAAAGCTTTACCACACCTACCGGGTATTTCCTCTACCTTATTGACGAGTCATCAAACTATGAACAGACCGAGAAATGGGCGGGGTGGCTTAAAAATAATCCGGGGCCGGGAAAAGAGCTTATGTCCTTTGCCACCCTCCCGGCACGTAAAGCAGTGGCGGAAACGCCTTCGCTTAACGTTACTGCATCATGGGGAACGATCAATGTACTGGAGGACTGGGATGATATTGCAGATTATTACAATAATGACCCTGACAAAAAAATATTTCTCTATAACGGGGTGCGACGGGAAAGGGGCTCCTTTGCAACGGAGGATGAAGGTATCTCTTTACGGGTGCAATCATGGGCGCAGTTTAAAAAGAAGATCGACCGCTGGTTTTTCTGGGAGTCAACCTACTATAACGATTACCAATCCGGTATGGGTCATACAAACGTTTTTCAAAGCGCACGGACATTCGGCGCTGATGATACCATGATTGTGGACGGCCAGGCATGGGGGCGTACGGGGTGGAATTACACCAACGGCGACGGGGTTTTGTTCTACCCCGGAACCGAGACCCATTTCACTGAAGAGAATTATGGCATAAACGGGCCTATAGTTTCACTGAGAATGAAATTGTGGCGGCGCGGGATACAGGATGCCGATTACCTGGCCCTGGCTTCCGGTGTAAACGCTGCACAAACGGAAACAATAATAAACAGGATAGTCCCAAAGGTATTGTGGGAATATGGCACCGGAGAGGCGAGCGATCCGAATGATCCCACATGGGTGAAGCATTATATAAGCTGGGATTATGATCCTGACGTATGGGAAACTGCACGCGCAGAGCTTGCGGATATAATAGAGCAGGGGCAGGATATCTGGCAGAACGGCCAGTTTGCAAAACACGTTATCTTTAAAGGGGCCTATCCGAACCCGTTTACTACAGCAGCTATTATAAAATTCTCATTACCGTCAAAACAAAAGGTCTCAATGAATATATTCAATTCAAAGGGCAGACTGGTAAAGAGTTTACTGAAGAATAAAGATATTCCTTCCGGTATTCATTCGATAAGATGGGATGGCATGGATGAGAACCGCAGCCGTGTTTCTGGCGGGATCTACTTTATCAGGCTGCAATGCAAGAATTTTCAGATTGTGAAAAAAGTGACTATGGTAAAATAACGTTTCAAACCAAAACAGGAACGCTATTTAACCAAAACCTTTGCTGAAGCGGTCGACACACTATCTTTATACCGGAGTAATAACAGAGCATTTGCTGCCTTCTCACCATTTTTATTCCTTCTGTTCCAGGAAAGCGTTGACACTCCGGAGCCTGCGCTGGGCAGGTTAAAGCGCTTGTAAAGCCGCCCATGCAGGTCAAAAATCTCCAGCGTTGCATCCGATCCCATTTTTTTCGTGTTTATCGAAATCAAAAGAGCGCCGGCTGCTGTTTGTTTCCAGGTGATAACAGGCTTATTCTTCTGAGCCGCACTATTTTTAATTCCCACTGGACCAAGGGGATTCGCGTAGTATGCGGTTACTACGATACCTGTTTTGGTAGCGCCGGTTAAATGTTTGGGTTCAAAATCGCTTCTTATGCTGTCTGCTACGGTGTGGATGCTGCCGAAACCCGAACCCCAGTTATGCCATGCGCAGACATAGCCGTTGTTCCAGTAAGTCGTAACATCCGTGGGCTGTGAGCTGGTGGACGTTGCTTTTACACTGGTCACATTATATGGTTTGTAGGTATTGACCATTTCTTGAATTCTGTCAACAAACTCCTCTGCGCCGGCATTTCCGTTATACGCCTCATATCGTATACCGGTACCCCGAACGCCAAGCATGTCGTAACTAAAAACTCCCCCGACCACTTTTGCGTCGACCCTCTTTAAATCATTTACCAGCGCTTTACTTCCCAGAAACCCGTATTCTTCACCGTTGTGTGATGCGTAAATAATTGTATAGTCAAACTCATAATACTGGTGCACCCGGGCAGCTTCCAGTACACCAACCTGACCCGAGGCATTATCATTTGCTCCCTGATGCCTGTTTTCCCCACCTACGCCCTTTGTATCAGAATGCCCGCCAATCAGCGTAAACTGTTTTAGGGTGGGGTCTTTCTTACCAAAACGCACACCCGCAACTGCAGTGTTGCTCCCGGTATTAATCGGCAGTACAATAATACTGTCACAGCCGTACTCTATATATTTCTTTTTTAAATAGGGCATTGCTTCAGCCTCGTTATAGGGGCCTTTGATATCACGATTATGAATCGCGCACAATTCACGAAGATGCTTTTCACAACTATCCTCACTAACTCTTTCGAGTATCTCCTCGAGCAGGGGGTCATACGGCGCAGGCCTGGGCCTTGTGTCAATAACAGTCCTGCATGTATAATCAATCGGCTCCTGCCCAAGTGCAACAAGCCTGATGTTATACTCTGTTATGGTTCCGAGGTTTGTATAGTTTGATTCCATTAACAGGCAGGTGGGAAAAGTGGCCAGCACCTTTCCATATTGAGCAAATACCTTTTCATCATATACCACACGTACAGCAGGATCATCCCCAATGGGATACACCAGGAAATACTCTTTTCCCTGTGTATCGCTATCCAGCAGGATATACGATAATAGTCCGTTTTCTAACTGATTGAGCTGCTGTTGGTCCGCGAGTACAATGCAGGTATTTTCAACCTCCTGGATCACCGGCATGTCATATCTGAGCACACCCGCATTGTGAACGAGGGTCAATGACTTTTGCGCAAAAACTGAAAATGAAAATAGGACAATTGAGATAAGAAAAGAAGACTTTCTCATACTGCTACCCCCCCCCTTAATAATTTTTTAACACTCAATAAGAATAGACCTGATGGGGTTATTTAATTTCATGTACGCGTCACTATTCCTCTTTTTAGTTATGA
>JAUXBV010000402.1 GCA_030619215.1 Fibrobacterota bacterium
CTTGGCCTCCGACTTTAAAGAAAATGTGCAAACAGGTTTCTATGAAAAAGTGGCCGGATATTTAAACGCAAAATGGTTTACACCCACCCTTTTTCTTATTCTTGCTATTCTCTATTTCTCTCCTTATCTGGGTTTAAATAAAATTATCATGGGAACTGACGACGGCCCGCGGGGGTGGCATACTGTCGGTAACTACGGCCATGCAATCGAAAGCTTCAAGGATAACTGGAGCCCGCTGAACGGCGGTACCGCTATGATGGAGCGGCGGTTTGGAAGATTTATTAATCCGACCCACCTCCTTCATATGATTATGTCGAAGTATAAAGCAAGGACGCTGGAATACCTTTTCTGGACATTTATCGCAGGCTTTTTCACTTTTCTGTTCCTGCGGACGCTTTCTATTTCACTTCTGGTATCCTACCTGTGCGGAATTGCATTTATGTTTGCCCCGGCTTTTCAATCGTACATATTCGGAGGGCACTTTGCCAGAATGGAGGCCATCGCATTCTTACCTGCTGTCATGTTTTTTACGGAGCGTATGTTGAATAAAGCTTCTTTCGTGAATATTATAGGGCTTGCTGCTGTTATTGCACTCTGTGTTTATTCAGACCACCTCCAGCTCGCCTATTTCACCTTTGCGGGAATGGGTTTCTATTTTGCTATCAGAATTCTCTGGATGGTCTATAAAGCAAAAGATATCACACTTAAGGAAGGGAGCAAGCGCACGGCTTTTTTCGCCATTGCTCTCTTTATCGGGTGTATGCTTACATCAATGAGTATATTCCCCTCAATGCACCATACGGATGTAACGTCAAAACGTGCCGGTGGTGTTGATTATGAATATGCAGCATCCTGGGGTTTACACTCGGAAGAAATATTCTCCTTGGCACAACCTGATTTTATCGGCTGTATACAAACTTACTGGGGGCAAAACCAGATTAAATTAAACAGTGAGTATTTTGGTGTGATCTTTTTAATTCTTGCCATTATGCTTTTTGTTTTTAGAAAGCAAAATTTCAAAAAATATCTCTTTGCCGGTTTTTTCATATTTGCCGTAATGTTTTCATTGGGGGCACACACACCTGTTCATGCGATCTTCTACCATTTACTCCCGGGCATGAAGGCCTTTCGCGCACCCAGTTTCATGTATGTCTGGTTTTTCCTCATGGGTATTACCCTTGCGGGGTTTGCCCTGGATGAGCTGCTGGCATTTAAGTGGAAAGAGAATCCTGCGGTAACCAAAAGGCTGCTTATATTTGCATGCATCGTAACCGGTTTGGCTTTTTTATACATGATCGCATGCGAAGCATTTGGAAATTACTGGTATAACTCGTTTTTTCCTGCCGAGTTGCATAATGAAAACAGATACAATGCATTGACGTATAATTTTAAATCTGCAAAGACGGGCGCGGTTTTAATCTTTCTTTTCGTGGCATCTTTCTTTATCATTGCCTATTTGAAGGCAAAGGGAATTATCAAAACCAATTTTTTCCTGTTTCTTCTGCTGGTAATTTCACTTATTGATGTAATTCGTATTTCAAGGCCATTTCTGACGAAAAGCATAAAGCCGAAAAACTACTTTGTACGCCAGGAAAAGATTGAGCAGTCAGTTGAAAGGTATTTGAAGCAGCGGGATAAATCCATATTCAGGGTTCACTCCATGCTGGGGGATCAGAAAATGTATATCCCCGGTTTGGAAATGACCTATATATTTGATGATTTTATTAACAAAAGATATTATGATATTATAGAAATCCTTCGCTCTGCTTCTTACGGCCTTATGCAGTCACAATATGCAGGAAACAATCAGCTGCAAAACCGCTATCTCAATTCACTGAGTTTACTAAATACAAAATACGTCCTCGTTTTATCAAAGCTGAATGTGCTTGGAATGCGTGAAATTATAAACTCCGGCGGACTGCGTATATATGAAAACCTGTATTGCTTTCCCCGCTTCTACCTGGCAAACGGCGTTGTAGCTGAAACGGATGTTAAAGCTGCGGTGCTGAAAATGATCGACACTCCCCTCTTCAAGAAGAACACGGTGATTGTCAACAAAGAAATATGGGGAAATAAATCGCTGAACCCTTCAGTTGACAGCGCCATAACAGGTAAAATCGACATAATCATATATGACACAAGGAAAGGCCGCACTGTTGTTGAAGTGACCAGCAACAGGGAACAGTTCCTTGTGGTTTCCGAAAATAACAATGCAGGATGGAAAGCCACAATCAATGATAAACCGGTTGATATTATTCCCGTAAATTACATCGCAAAAGGCGTAGTTATTCCAAAAGGCAAATCAAAAGTGGAATTCATCTATAACTCCTCCACAGCAGCAACCTGGAGAAAAGTTACGGCAATCTCTGCCATCTTATTTCTTATTTTTGTTTTGTATGCCGGGTTTATGCAATTTAAGAATTTTAGGAAGTAGGATAATAATTTAATCAGTGTAATTTCGCAGGAAAAAGAATCTGTGTGCTATTGTTTTTGCCGGGGTATGAATAGAAAAAATATAGCAACCATTATTTACCGTATTACCAACATGGCATTTTCCATTCCAGATAATTGTTTTTGATTTTTCAAAATTTTCCGGTTTAAATTGTTTAATCATTTTGCCGCTGACTGAATAAATTGCAGCATGTTTAATAATTCCAATATCCGGGCAATGAATAATAACATTTCCCATGTTTTGAGTTATTGATATACTCTTATTAAACTGCATTACATTATTATTAATTCCGCTAACCAGGGGTTTTAACTGAACGTCAAGAATAGTCGGCTTGCCGTTTTCTACGGTTACTCCGGTAATTACTTTAGGAAAATAATCAATATGGGAAAATTCGACGTCATAAGTGCCCATAAAAATGGGCCTGTAATAATCACCATGGGGTTCAATAGCATATACAAAAGAGCTGTCTTTATCAAAAATTTTTATGAATATTTTTGCCCTGATCCCCTCTCCGCTAAATGTATCGGTTACTGTGCCGCGTATCCCATTGAATACCTCTTCGATATTACCGAGTAAAGCATCTATATTGTAATCCCAATGATCATTAAGTTTGGATTCAGCTAGAAGTTTCTCATTTGATAATTCAAGTGTTAACAGTCTGGAATGCCTGAAATAAAGCATATAGCTCATTCTGCCGCCAACCACGGGATACCATTGATACCCATTAACAATACCGTCATTCTGCGCCATAAAATATCCGCTGGGACTGTTCTCCTGTGCCAGGTCAGCATAGTTACGAGCAGTTAATTTCCACCATTCATCATCTGCAGCTTTGTTAGTCCAGTGACATCCCCAGGGATAGCAAGCCACTTCAGTACCGCCATGAACATCGGATGTCATTACAAAATCGTACTCACTTTCAAATTTAATAAAGTTATCCGTTTCTTTTTGCCACGTTCCGTTTGGATAAAGTCCCTCTATAGGATCAGGAAAATCCCTGTTAAGGTCCTGACCGTTAGCATTATATCTCCTTGCACCTAAAACGGTGCTATTACCTGACCTGTAAGTACCATCGGGGTTCATTAAAGGGCATATCCAAACCTCGGCAGAATCAACAATTCTTCTTATCCTCTCATCCTGGTTATAATCCGTTAATAAAAGATCAATTAATCTGAGAGCCAGCATATATCCCAGCGTTTCATCACCATGAACAGTAGCTGATAAATAATACCGTGGCTCTTTTTCCCTTTCATTAACCTTATCAGATACCTTTGCAACCAACAATTTCCGCCCTTCTACGCTCTCTCCGATATCAAAAATTTTGCATAAATCAGGATGGTTGGCTGCAAAATCTTCCATAATTTTTAAATATGCTTCATAAGTAGGATACCTGTCAAAGTCATAATTTTCTTTATCAGAATAATCGTACATGCGAAGATCAGTCAGCAGGTCTCCGGGGTGGGTAAGGACTTCATAAAATATTTCATTATTTAAAAAATCTAAAAATTCCCTTTCATTCAGGTAAGCAAAAACCTCATAACCATTAACCTTATCAATTGAAAGATCCAATTTGCATAACCGCGTTAAATTAGATATGGAAAATTTAATATAAACCTCTCCGCCATTGTGATCGATGTAATTCATGGCTTTATGAAATTGGGATATATCAGGTTGCGATAGATTATCTGATAAAAGGAGATGGCTGCTGCACATTAAAATTACAATAAATAGTATAATTTTATTTTTTTTCATTTTGTTCGTTTCTTA
>JAUXBV010000371.1 GCA_030619215.1 Fibrobacterota bacterium
AAGACGTCTTTTCAATACCCCAACTCTTTATGAGGGACATGCTGAAGAAAGTTATAAGTGAAAGTAAATAGATTTAATTATTTTCTATTGCAGCTACTTTGCGTACCTGATTTTGCTTATTAAAAAGGATAATACATGGGCCTGAATACCTATACACAACTGATTAAAAAGTACGAACATAAGCTGTCCGCTCTGAGCAAGGGAAAGATTTTGCTTATTGCTGACTGCATTAACGGCGGGTTATTGCACGACTCAAAATGCCTGCAGGATAATGCAGCCTGTTTTTCCGACGATTCCGTGGAAGCGCTTGACGCATTGGTGCAGGCGGATTTCCCTGATTCCTATACATGTCCGGTTGTAATAGATATGACAAAAGCGGTAACACTCTATCGGGAATCTTCAGAAAAGGAAGATGAGCGAATCAAAACCGCCCTGCTTATGTCAAGGGTCAATTTCATGGGTACGGACGGTATCCGCGGAAAGGTTGTTCTTAAAACAAACGAACATTGTATCGCAGATTTACTTAAGGACAATGCTTTTACGCCGGACCTCGTTGAAATCACCGCCTTCTCTTTTGCAAAACTACTTGTTGATAAGGGGATTGTAAAAGCGGATGATACGGTAATTATCGGCAATGACGGGCGTGATAAAGCTTATGACTGGAGATTGAACCGGGCGGTTATTGACGGGTTTAACCGTGCACAACTGCATGTGCTTGATCTGGGAGTCGTACCCACAGCCCTTGTTCCCTATATGATGCTTAAAAAGGGCTGCCGTGGAGCTGCCATGCTGACCGCAAGCCACAATCCATCCAACCAGAACGGCATAAAGTTCTTCATTGACGGAAAGAAACTCCTGCCGGAAGGGCCGCTCGGTGATTATGCCCTTTCGATGTATATGTATACCTATTGCCTACGTGAACCTATGCCGGAAAAAATCAGCTCACATACGCCTGCAACGAATGTAACTGAAGAGGGAGAGCGGTTCGTTCTTTCAGTGCTGCCCGAAAATACCGCCGGCCTCCTGAGAGACACTTTCCTGGTGCTTGACACGGCAAACGGCGCATTCACGGACATCAGTAATAAAGTCCTTGATACACTTGGCGTAACCTGTTCCACCAGAAATGAAGAGCCGGCCGGGGCAAATATCAACAGGGACTGCGGTGTCGCAGAGATTGAAGGTACCAAGCTGTTCGAAGCAGCCGGTTATGAAAACCACATCCCCTTTATTCAGGAGATGTTTGACCGGGGACGCGAACGCGAAGCGGGAAATGTATTCGGCATTGCCCTGGACGGCGACGGTGACCGCGGTTTCCTGCTCTATTACGACAGGCATAATGACCGTATCCATGTGATTGACGGTGATAAATGCGGCTATATCCTTGCTGATTACTTTATAAAGGCCAAAGGGCTCAATCCTTCCGGTTACTGGTTCATTTCAACCATAGAATCCGATATCATGACCGCCGCAAGCGCTGCAAAGTACCTCGGCCTGAACACGAAAATCGTCAGTGTCGGCGACAAATGGATCGGTAATTTTGATGAGGGAGATATGCTGGTCGGCCTTGAAGTTTCAGGCCATATTATATTCCCGATTACCTTTAAGAGTGATAACGGCAAAGAAGTTACCCTCTACTCGGGTATCGGGCTGCTTACCGGCCTTTTAACCCTTGTCGCGATAAAAGAGCTCAATCTCCCTGCGGAAAAAATCGTTGAGCCGTTTGAGCCGGGCATATCAAAAACAAGCTATGTCTTTTTTGTGGACAAATCAAAATTTTATAACGGCAGCAGTGTGTGGAACTCGGATCGCTCGATGGTTGAAAAAGAGGTACGGAGATTAAAGAAAGAAGGGATGCTTCCTGATAAGGCCGGTCTTGTTTTTGAAGACAAGGAAGATCCGAATGTATTATATATCAACCTTGTTGAAGGTAAAGATTTACTGGGTTGTATTTTCATGCGCAACAGCGGCACCGAGGATAAAACAGCGACCTATGTTAAAGGGAAAGCTGTTGTTAAGGATGCCCTTTTTTCGTTAGGCAGGAAAATCCAGGATAATCATACCCATCTTATGAAGAATAAAAACAGAGTTGAGTTTACCTATGAAACATTTATAATGAATAGCCTTAAAGAAGCCCGGGAAATTCTGTTTGAGGATATTAAAAATGCCCTGGAGGAAGAAACACAATCTTCCATTAATGAAAGCGATCTGTATAGTGTTGTATACAGTCTGAAGAAAGAGGGGAGGGTTCTATTTGAGAATCAGGTGCTTAAGTTAGTATATAGAACTTAAAGTATAAGCTTGGGAGCTAAAGATGAATTCAAGATATGAGATAATAATGTATTAGAGTAACGAAGATAATGTTTTTATTGCCGGAGTACCGGAATTGCCAGGTTGTATGGCACACGGCGATACGCAAAAAGATGCATTGAAAAATATTCAGCAAGCTATAGATCTATAGGATTGATACTGCAAGGGAAACTGGAAACGAAATTCCGGAACCTAAAGGTAGAAGACTGATGTATGCTTGAAATTTAGCTGGCGTTTTTTCAGAAGACCCAACACCCTACCAATCTCACTAAAGAAAAACTCCTCATCCGGATGAGCAAACAGAAGAGTAAGAACTTTCATCTGATTTGGTGAGAAAAGAGGTTTATGCATCATGCATAAGAATTTATGTTATTGGCATAAATTCTTCAAGTTATTTCTATTATCAGATAATAATAGATTATGCCTCTATCCGGTTCACTCCACAACCACAGCTTTCTTTGTGGAACTATTTTCACCTGCTGTAAGTTTAAAGTAGTACACAATGATTAAGGAATGAAATAACCCTAAAGCAATAATATATACTATTTACACGGATAATAAAAGCACCTACTTTACAACCGGCTGAACAATATACATCCCCCTGGAGAATTTCAGGAATTTATTCATTTTACTGTAGCTGACAGTTTTAATTAACCTGCCATTAATACTGAAGACATTAATTCTTTTTGCATTTCTTAATTTCGATTTTTCAATAGGTGTGAGGCTGTTATAAAGTTTAATACAGCTTTTCGGCCTTAAATTCTTTGTAAATAATCCGTTTTTTATAATATCGGTTACCGTAAAATTGGACACTCCCTCAGCATCTTTTCCTAGCATATTTTCATTGTAGGGGATATTGGTATCTTCCAGGGATTCATCGGTTGTTGCCGTTACCCTGAATTCGAGAGTTCCATACATATTTTCACTTGATTCAAAGATGAAATAGTTATAGCCGGTTCGTGTACCTGCGGTCCAGTTACCATCTTTTTTCAGTTCGATAGATTTTATGGCATGGTTGTGATCCCGGATTTGCACAGCCATCCACCACTCATTTCCCCCGTCATTGAAATGGTATTTGATCGGGGTGCTGAAGCTTCCGGGGACAAAGCGCCATGTAACCGGCAATTCTCCGACCGTGGTATCATCGACAAGGGCCATGAAAGCAGATGCGCTGACATCGATTTGCTCCTGATCCCAGCAGGCCCAGCTTTCAGGATAGGGGCATTCATCTATTATCCGGCATATTATCCGGCCCTCGGCACTGGTGACCTGGATAAAGGCGCCGCAGCACAGAGCGCTGTCTATGCCGTTATTGTGCAGGTAATAGGAGTTCATGGCGCAGTAGAAGGAGCCCTGTGGAGGCCACGAATAACCGCATGCAGGCTGGGTCGTATTCTCATCGTAATACCATGTTGAAAAACCTTCATGCAGGATTGTGTCTGGAAGTGCAGATATGTGAAATGTAATGGAAATAATAAGTAGGAAAATTGAAAGATATTTTTTCATGAAGCGGCCTTTTTTCTGTATAATATGTTCAGGCTGTACTGAAAATTTGGATTTCAGCTCCCTGTTTTACCTTTTTATAAAACAGCTTTTGCGTGTATGATAATATAAGATAGCACATTTTTATTAAAAAGCGATCAATCATAACCGGTATAATAGTTTTGATAAGGAAAACCTGAAGTTTTGCAAAGTTTGGCCTTACTATTATTTTGCGGATAATTGCTTTCCATATTCTGCTGATATTCATAAGCTCCAATGTCTATAATGTTGTTGTTAATGCGTAGATTACCGGCAGGGTAAAGCGCAGGTAATTTAAGACCGGCAGTATCAGCGGCGCCGTTATCTATTTAATAAACAAATAACCACCGAAGGAACAATACTTGCAATAAAAGCTAACAATATTACATATTTCAGAAGAAATATAATACACTTAAGAGCAAAACATGAAAAACCTTATTGCATTAATAATAATAATTTTATTACTCTTTATGAATTCTTGTCAGAATAGGCAAAATGAGAAAATAACAACACAGGATGTCAAGGTTATGAAATCAGACCTGATCAATTATGTAAATCCATTTATCGGTACAAAAAACATGGGACACACGTTTCCAGGTGCCAGTGCACCTTTTGGAATGGTGCAGTTAAGTCCGGAAACAAACCGGCAGCCC
>JAUXBV010000084.1 GCA_030619215.1 Fibrobacterota bacterium
TGTTCCATCCGCGTTCATGTACGGTAACGACACCTGACATGGATTGCAACGTTTGAACCGTCGCATTCTTCAGCCTGAAACTGGTTACACCCTTTACAGATACAATAAGAGGGATACCGTTATTTATCTGTTTATTCCAGTCCTCAATTATTGCATCCAAAAGATTCTTTGCGGCTTTTTTGGATGCTGCCTTAATTGCCATGGTACCGGCGGTATTCGGGCTGATATGAACCTTGGCGCCATGGGCGTCTCCGGAAGCTATTATCCTGCCGGTTGTACAGTTGATCGCCCGTAACGTTATATCGGCCTGAACAGATTTCATGCCACCCAGATTATAGGAAATATTCTCTGCAACCCGGCTTACCGCATCACCGGTAATAATCACCTCGGCTCCATACATGGTACCGATAGCAGCCGCAGAAGCCGCATCCTGGGAAAGGCTTGCCATCTTCTCCTCCGACGTCCTTATTGAAGCAACAACGGAAGGGTCGACAATTTCAAAATCGTAGGGGCTTTTCAGAAACGCGATAATTGCGTTCTCCGCAGCACGGTTTGTGGGTTCTAAGTTGCCGACATTATTCTCCTTTACTACCACCATGACCTTCGGCTTTTCCATTGATTCCAAAAGAATGTGAAATGCAGCAAGATCCGAATGCATCGTTGAGCGTGAAATAACTGCTTTTATTCTAATCTCATGAACCCCATCCGGAGCTTTGGATTTTGACAAGACATCATACTTCTTTACAGCACCCAGTGTTTTTGTGATAATGACATCCCGTTTCATCATGAAATTTTCTATCTCCGTTTGAGACAGCAACACTGTTCCAATACCCTTTTCCACGGCGTCTCGTTTAGCTGCCATGAGAGCTTCCGCTTCGTTACTGCCCCGGCCAAGACCCTCAATAACAATATCACCGCTCTTTGCATCCTGACCAAAAGCAGCGAGAGAGTATATGAGTATTAATAATGCACAAAAAGGCTTGACAGTTTTTTGTATCATGTAACTCCTCCCACACAATATGAAAATTTCAGAGGCGCAGAATTGCTGAAATTACCCAATTTAATAATATAGATTATAATAAAATATTACAATAGATATTGCCACATTTAATTGTAAAAAGCCTATAGAGAAAAAGATGTCTGTACGGTAACCTCATTACCCAATAATTTATAAGGTATATCTACCGCTATTTCATACGATCTCCCGCCATCTCCATCTGAGACCTTAATAGTTATATAATCCTCCGGGGCAATATTTTCGATTTTTTCAAACAGCGTCTTTTTCAATGTTGCATTTATAATTGATTCAACCTCCTCTTTTAAAGCCTGGCTGCTCTTCTGCGCAATATCAACAACGATCCTCACAATATGTCCGGCCATAACCATTGTTGCAAGAGACAGGTTTCCCCTGCTATACATGCAGGTTGACTCCATGAAAATCCTGTGATCATTGCCCCTGCAATTTACGGGAATAAGTCCGGAGTCTGACATATCATAAACCTGATCGCTTGATAAGGAAACCATGCAGGTTAATGACACTGTCTTATTATCTCCCGCTACTGAAACAACAGGCATATTGTCAAGCTTTGGCTTCGGTTTACTTTCCAGAAGCTCATCGGTTCCTAATTTAGAAAACATCTCCGACAGGATTGTTGCAACCGCTATGGTGCCCGCCCCACAAGGCAGGTTCGTGTTATCATCGCTCTCTTTGTATGCAATTTTTTTTGACCGGATACCTTCAGGGCCATATATATCGCGTAAATAAAATCCATTTGTAGTAATTACCAGCCAGTCGGATTCCCCCTTCTCCCTTAAACTACGCCACTTTTCATAACCGGTACCATTAAGCTGCATGGAAATACTGGGAACCTCGGAGCCCAAATTCGAAAAGCTCTCAATATCAAAAAACTTCGGCCCCGCCCAGGTGAGAATCACCGTCCGGGTACTCTGTCCCAATCCGGCAAGGTTTCCAGCCAGCTCAACATCCACAACTGATTGACCTAACGCGTGTGTTGACACGACCAAATCCGGTGCAATGAGCTCATTATCCCATACCGGCTGAAAGATCTTTTCCTTGAGTGTTTTATCCAGCTCACCCTTTTCACAGGCAATAATATCAACTTTCACACCCTCTCTGAAATTGGTCCGATCTATGAGAAATTTTAACTCCCGCCACGCTGTCTCAAACGCTACAAATACCGGTGCATGAATAATCTTATTCACCTGAACGGTTATGATCTCATCAACTGTTTGTGTTACCGTATCCAGGTCTTTTAGAGAGGCCTTGACCGTAAATCCGTCTCCAACACTCTCAAATAATCCTTCAATCGGTTTTTGGGTAGGGACAACCTCTTTTTTCTCCTCTTCGCTGATGCTCGAGTCCATCATGTTCATTATAGTATCAAGGTTGCCCTTGCTCTCTGATTTCTTTTCATCCACTCTTTCGGTTGTATCAGGTCCGGTCCGGCTCCTGCCGGCTAAATTCCCAAGCAGGGGCATCAATCGTGCAGGGATTGACCCGCCGGCCAAAAACCCTTGCAGCTCTTCCAGTTTTATTTCACCATTACAATATTTTCCAAACGCTTCCTTCAATGTTAAAAGGAACGCAAGCGCCGGTACCTTTTCTGCAATAGAGTCCGGTGTGAAATCTTTAATACTTTTTATTTTTAGATCCACATCGAGATGCTTCGCTTCTACCCCCATAGTATTCTCAACACTGAAAAATATGGACGGCGCCAGCTTCTCTATTAACCCGTTGAAACTGTTTTTATCAACAGAATAAGGGCCGGACGGCTCCCTCTCAGGAGTCAAGTTTCCGGCAACGACAATACGCCATGGTAACTTTTTTGGAATCATACCAGCTTTTTCACTCATAACGAATCCTTTGATAGTCTCCGCTCAACACTGAGCGCATGATGGACAAAATTCTCTGCACGGGCAAACCGTGATACATGGGGAGCAGCTTTTTGTAATCCCGAAGCATTTACCTCCGCAACCGATATCCGCTTAACAAAACTGTCAACACCAAGCGGGGAAGCATACCGTGCAGCCGAGCCTGTAGGCAACACATGATTGGTCCCCACAAAGTAATCCCCCAAAGCAACCGGGGTGTAAGGTCCCAGGAAAATTGCAGCCGCATTTTTAATCTTCTTCAGATCATTTTTATAGCTCTTCGTCATTATCTGTAGATGCTCAGGTGCCAGGTAATTGACAAGCTCAATACTCTCATCCCTGGTTTTACCGATAAATATCGTAATGGCAAACGGGGAGAGGCTTTTAAAAACTTTTTTTACCGAAGATCTTTCAATTTCCTCAATTAAACGGCTCTTAATCCTTTCTGCATATTTTCTATCCTCTGTTACACATACCGCTGTTTCGTCTCCTGAGCCATGCTCAGCCTGAGAAAGCAAATCCAGCGCTACCCAGGCCGGGTCTGCCGACTTATCAGCCAAAACGGCAACCTCACTCGGGCCCGCGATCATATCAATATCAACAGCCCCATAAACCATCTTCTTTGCAATTGCGACATAGATATTTCCCGGCCCGACAATTTTATCCACCGCAGGAATGGATTTGGTTCCGTAAGCAAGCGCACCGATTGCCTGAGCCCCGCCTACCTGATAAATCTCCCTTATCTTTAAAAACCTCAAAACATAGGCAATGAGAGGGTCAAACTCATCATGGGGAGGGGTAACCGCAACTATCTCTCTTACTCCCGCAATCAAAGCCGGAATCACATCCATGAGAACCGTCGAGGGATAGGTGGTGTATCCACCGGGAATATATACCCCCACCCTGCCAAGGGGGCGGACGATCTGAGACAGCCAGCCTTCCGTTGTTTTTAATGAGAATTCCGCATTTACTTTTTGCTTTAAATGATACGCCCGAATCCTCTGTGCCGCTTCTTTAATAGTGGCTTTAAGCGCCGGTGGTACTTTTTTTGCCTGTGCTGAGAGATATTCAGGATTTATTCCAACATTCCTGGATGTAACCGGCTTTTTATCAAATTTTCTTGTATAGTCAAAGAGAGACCTGTCGCCCTTTTCCCGAATGTCATTTAAAATTTTTTCAACTGCTTTCTGAGCCGTTTCGTTGCGGGCAGTTCTGGCTTCTATAATTTTATTCAATACTCTCTTTCCCTCTTTACTTCCAATGGTAACAAGGGGAATTGTAATTCTCTTCGTCATTTTATCTCCACACTTTTACTTATTGAAATCCCTTTTAGGATAATTACTAAAATAATATCTTACCTGCCAATTTAAGATTATTACATGAAAACTTTTATACTTGATTCAATTACTAAATAGAAATTAAATAAGAAACTTTTTATACATTATACCTCATATATTTATATTCTTTTAATCAGCATTTATATAGGTAAAAGCCTAACCCAGATAAACTGGATAAGTACCTTCACGAAAATAATTTCTAAGGTACTAAAACAAATAGGAGATAATAATGAAGATTCAAGATATTTTATTACGTTTGCATTCCTGCTTGCTCATTATGGTCCTGTTCTTTCCTTTCTCATATTCGGAAAACGTAAAGGAGCTAACCGTAACCGGCGGCCTGATGTACACTTCATGGGTTGAATCGGATAAATCAATAGCCTGCGGACTCACGATTGAAACACCTTCAACAACTCCGACGGGCCGTTACCCTCTCCAGGTTGTCCTTGTTATAGATGCTTCACGAAAAATGGAAGGTGCGGCCATACAAAACGCAAAGACCTGCGCTAAGAATATCCTGGATAAACTTTTAGACACCGATATGTTCGGCCTGATAACCTACTCGAAATATGCCCGTATCGTATCGCCTCTACAGCCGCTTAATGCCAACAACCGCAGAAATGCAGCCAGTGCGATCAGTAGAATTAAATATGATGTTGGCCGGAATCTCTCTGACGGATTAAAGAAAGGCGCCGAGCAATTCAGCAAGTTTAAAGGACAGCGTTCAGCGGGATATCATATTTTACTTTTTACAAATGGTGAAGCAACAGTGGGAACCACAGACCTTTCCCAGCTTCAATCCCTGGCAATTGACCTCTCAAATGAATATGATATTCGAATTTCCACCTTTGGATATGACCGGTTTTATAACGAGGACTTTTTAATTGGTGTAGCTAAAAAAACCGACGGGCGCGCCTATTTTATTGAAGAGGAGAAAATGGCGGGTATGACCTATCCTGCCGATAAAGAGATCAAAAGAATTATGGAGACCTATGCAAACGATGTCACACTTGAAATTATCATACCTTCAGGCTCTGAAATAAAAGATGTGTATATAGGAAAACTTGAAGATGAGAAAATTACAATCGGCAAAGTACAGGCGGGCATTAAACTGCCGGTTAATTTTGATATTGTTGGAAGGCCTTCGCGGCGTAAGGACCTTGAAATTAACATCGAATATGCCGAGCCGGTACGCCTGAGTCCGCGAAAAAAACGTATCTATCTTGATATACCCCTCAGCAGTGGAGAGCCTGAATATGATGAGAAATTCGCCCCTGAACTGGTTGAATTTAATACATACCTGGATGTGGTAGAAACCATTGAAAAAATCCGTGGTAAAGATAAAAGCGTTCGGATTAAATATGCTGATGAGTTTAAGGAAACGGTTAAAAAGCTGGAGCATGTGGATGTCAAGCTCCACTCCGATTATTTTTCCGAATGCGTTAAACATTTCTGGCAACTGCATCGGGATATTGAGAATGCCGCAATCGAAGAGGAGTTGTTGATTAAAAGGATCAAATACAAGTTCCTGGAACTTATTTATGGTAAGCAATAAAAGCAATTAGATTCTCTGTCTGAATTATCTACACCACTAGTGTGGGACACGCGTTTTTTTATAGATAAATCAGACGTAGAGAATCTTATCCTAATACAAAAAAGACAAAGGTTAGAGGATTATAATCCCCTGCGCCGCTGCGCTTTACTGGACTATAGCAGCTCTGTTGGGCTAGCAAACCAATAGAAAATATTCCACGCCACCCTATTTAAAGGACTTGCGCATGAAAAAGCAATGTATACTCATTTTTTCCCTTTGTGCCACTTTTACCTTGTCATCTTTATTCTGCAATAAAGGCGGCTCCGGAAAAAAAATAACTTTTTTAACCATCGGCACCGGCGCAGTAACAGGCGTGTACTATCCTACCGGCGGTGCAATCAGCCGCATGATTAATAATAAAGCCGGTCAATACAATATTAAGGCAACCGTAGAATCAACAGCCGGATCGGTATACAATGTAAATGCTGTCCTGGCAGGCGACCTTGATTTCGGCGTTGTCCAGTCAGACAGACAATATCAGGCATACAACGGCCTTGCCGAATGGGAAAAAACCGGGCCGCGCAGGGAGCTTCGGTCTATCTTTTCCATTCACCCGGAAGCTGTCACCCTTATCGCCTCAGAAAAAAGCGGCATCACGTCGGTGAATGACCTTCGTGGCAAACGGGTGAATCTGGGCAACCCAGGGTCAGGACCTCTGCAGAACTCACGAGATGCGATCGCCGCATTTGGCCTGACAGAGAAAGATATAATTGCCGAATATGTCAAAGCTGTTGAAGCCCCTGGGCTGCTGCAGGATGAGCGTATCGACGCTTTCTTTTATACGGTCGGGCATCCCAGCAGCAATATTAAGGAGGCTACTTCTGGAAGAGTTAACGTTTCAATCATTCAGATTAACGGGCCCTGTATCGACAGCCTTATCAATAAACACCCCTATTATGCTTATGCAACTATCCCAATTGCTTTATATCCAAGCGCGAAAAACAGTGAAGATATTCAATCCTTCGGTGTGAAAGCCACCTTTGTAACTTCATCCAAAACAGCTTATAATAGTGTCTATGCAATTACCAGAGAGGTATTTGAAAATTTTGAGGAATTCAAAAAATTACACCCCTCTTACAGTGTGTTGACTAAAGAAAATATGCTGCAGGGACTTACCGCTCCGCTTCATCCGGGTGCAATAAAGTATTATAAAGAAGCCGGTTTAATGGAATATATTGATAAACGCCTTATCCAAGAGTAACGTCTACAGGAATATAAATGTCAGAGCCGACAAAGCTGAGTACAAAGATAATTGCTGTTATCTCCCTGTGCTGGGCCCTGTTCCAGCTCTCTTTACCATCGTTTCTCATTCTTGACAGCGTTAAGATACGCTCCATACACCTGGCCTTTGCCATGCTGCTTGTTTTTATCTCCCTGCCGGCGGCAAAGGGGCTGCCCAAAAGGATTTTACCCCTTGTAAAAAAAATTTCCCTCCCCTATCTTGGTTATTTTATGGCCCTTCTCGCGGCTGTTTCCTCCCTGTATATAATGTTTGAATGGGAAGGCATTGCAACAAGGTCGGGAATCCCTATTGCACGAGACATTTTTTTTGGTTTGCTGTTAGTCATATTTGTGCTTGAAGCTGCCCGCAGAGCGGTTGGCCCGGCTATTTCCATAATTGCAATTCTATTCATCGCTTATGCATTTATGGGGCCGCACCTGCCGGCAGTTTTCGCTTACAGAGGCGTTACCCTTACAAAATTTCTCACCCAGATATCCCTGTCTACAGAAGGTATTTACGGTATCCCGTTAAGAGTATCGGCCCGTATCGTATATCTCTTTGTGCTCATGGGCGCAACATTGGAAGCCGCAGGTGCGGGGCGCTTTTTCATTTCACTCGCCCTTTCTATGCTTGGAAGATTTAGGGGCGGCCCTGCAAAGGCAGCGGTCGTTGCCAGCGGTATGATGGGAAGCATCTCAGGATCAAGCATTGCAAATATAGTAACTACCGGAACCTTCACCATCCCCCTGATGAAAAAGGTTGGCTATCCTGCAAAAAAAGCCGCTGCAATAGAAGTCGCTGCAAGCACGGACGGCCAGCTCATGCCGCCGATCATGGGGGCTGCTGCTTTTATAATTGCCGAGTATGTCAACGTCCCCTATATAGAGGTGATTAAAGCTGCCGCCATCCCCGCATTTGTTTCCTACTGCGCCCTCTTCTATATCACTCATCTCGAGGCATGCAAGCTCAACCTGAAGGGACTTCAAAAAAAAGATATACCCAGCCTGAAAGAAACATTGAAAAACGGATGGTATTTTCTTGTACCTCCATTTTTTCTCCTTACAGAGCTTTTAATCCTCCGGCACTCGGCTGAACGGGCTGTCTTTACAGCGATTCTGATACTTATACCGGTTATAATTTACGAACAGTACAAAATTACCGGTAAAAAGGGAAACCTGTTTGATGTGGTAAAAAAAAGCGGGAAGATTTTTCTTCAAGGGTGCATTGCCGGATCGAAAAACATGGTTTCTGTTGCGTTAGCTACAGCAGCAGCCGGTATCATTGTCGGCATTATAAATATGGGCATCGGCAGTATGATTATACAAATCGTCGAGATCCTTTCCGGCGGTAATATCTTTTTACTCCTTCTGATAACAGCAATTGCCAGCCTGCTGCTCGGAATGGGCCTGCCCACAACTGCAACCTATATCGTCATGGCTTCCCTCACAGCACCGATACTCGTCGAAGTGGGAGCGAAATACGGGCTCGAAATCCCTCTCATGGCAGCTCACCTGTTCTGTTTCTATTTCGGTATCCTCGCTGACGACACCCCGCCTGTGGGCCTCGCATCCTATGCAGCAGCCGCAATTGCAGAATCAGAGCCCATCCCAACCGGCATCCAGGGATTTCTTTACGACCTGCGAACAACAATCATTCCCTTCATGTTTATCTTCAATACAAACCTTATCCTGCATGGAATAACAAGCTGGCTTCATGCAATATGGATCTTCCTGTCATCGATTCTTGCAGCCTGCCTGTTCACAAGCGTATTACAAGGAAGATTATACATGCCGAACCGCTGGTATGAAGTGCCTTTTTTACTCGGCGCTTCATTATTCCTCTTTAATCCCGGTATGATCGAAAGTGTTGCACCGAGGTTTACAGGTTTTATTATTGGCTTTGCTCTTTTTGGGGTTGTAGTGATAAGCCAGAAGGTGATTAGGAATAAAACGATCCCTTAAAAAATTTACATGAAGGTGATATCTACGTATTTCTTTTTTAGCAGGCACAACAGTCAGGTTTCTTGCGGGAAAAAACCATTGCCGGGCAAATTCCAATCTAAAAAACTGTGATTTTTATTATCCTCTGATTTTTTATCTCCAACAGTAAACACTTTTATCATTTCATAATAAAACCGGAACCATTTTGAATCCCTGAAAGCTGATATGAAAGCACCTTGATAACATTATGTAGGAGCAGAAAGGTCATATCTATGCCCTTCTGCTTAAGTCGGATCGTAGCCATGTCGTTCTGTGAGCCAA
>JAUXBV010000196.1 GCA_030619215.1 Fibrobacterota bacterium
TGGGTTAGGGCGGGGTGCTTTGTCTAAAAAAAGTGATGGGTTTATAAATGTAATAACTCATTAAAAATATTATTTTACAAAAACCTATAATCGATGAACCAGAATAACAGGCCAAAACAAGCAATCAACTTCTCAAAACAGGAGCCACAACCTCCCTCTTCTATTCAGGAAAGAACAAGGGGGAAACTGTTTTTTACCTTTTTACTCCTTGCACTTTTTGCGCTGTCCTGCGGCGCCGGTATTGGTTTCAGATTCCTTTATCACATGCATAAGACCTTACCCAGTCCAAAAGAGCTGGGTGATATCCAGCCCTCACTTGTCTCGAAAGTACTGGCGTCCGACAGCGCTGTAATTCATGAGTTCAGTATAGAAAGGCGCTTCTGGATACAACTGAAAGAAATACCCCCGGATTTACAGCATGCAGTTGTTGCAATTGAGGATCGTAGATTTTATGATCACTGGGGAATTGACTTTAAACGTATCATGGGAGCCATGGTTGTTAACTTTGTGAGGGGAAAATATGCGCAGGGCGCATCAACCATTACTCAGCAGCTTGCTCGAAATGTCTACCTGACGTCAAGGCAATCACTCATCCGGAAAGTACGTGAGGCTATGACTGCGGTCCAGATAGAGTCTTATTACACTAAAGATGAAATACTGGAGCTTTACCTCAATATGGCCTATTTGGGAGCAGGCTGCTATGGTGTGGAGGCTGCGAGCCAGAGATATTTCAGTAAATCCACCCGTGATATGACACTGAACGAATGCGCAGTGCTGGCAGGGTGTATTCAGCTTCCGGAACGTTATCGCCCTGACAGGGTAAAAAATATCAAGCGCGTTAGAGGCCGTCGTAATACGGTAATTCGCGCCATGAAAAAAATGGGCTTTATAAATGCAGACGCCGCCAGCCTCGTTTTTCAAGATACCATTCCGGCAAATCCTCAGGTGCCGGTTTCGAAACGTGCGCCCTACTTCGTTGAGATGGTCCGCCAGTATATGGAGAAAAAATACGGCGAGTATCAACTTTACAATGGCGGCTTAACTATATGCACGACACTCGATCCGGTAGCACAGGATTCCACAGACAAAGCTGTTGCTTACTATTTAGACTCGCTGCAGCGCCGTACGAACAGGCTGTTTCTTGACAGTACAAAGGCCTATAAGACCCTCGACATTACAAAGATACACTATTTAAATAACTTTGATTCCATATACACAGCCCATAAGGATGAGTATAAGGACCTGCCGGACTCGATGCGTTTGAGGATTGTCCAGGCTTCCGTGGTAGCCTTGGATGTTAAAACCGGAGCCATACGGGTTCTCACCGGCGGCAGGGATTTCAGCGAAAGTAAGTTCAACAGGGCTATTCAGGCAAAAAGACAGCCGGGTTCGGCGTTTAAGCCATTTGTCTATACCGTAGCCATTGACAACGGTTATACTCCCGCGACAATGGTTATGGATCAGCCGATTACGCTCGAAACACCGGAAGGTGTCTGGCGGCCTGAGAACTATGACCATGAATTTTCCGGCCCTGTATCGGTACGCGATGCATTAAAAAAATCTATAAACCTGGTGGCAATTCAGGTGCTTCAGGATATTGGGGCAGAAAATGTCATTACCTATGCCAGGAAAGCGGGCCTTAAGAACAGGTTGAATCCTGTTCCTGCCCTGGCAATCGGCGCCTGTGAAGTTACCAACCTGGAAATAACATCAGCATTCAGTATTTACCCGAATTATGGGTGGCAGGCAACTCCCTACTGCATTGAGAAAATTTATGACAGAAACGGACGGCTGCTTCAGGAGCATGTTCCGGAAACAAAACAGGTACTTTCCCCTCAAACGGCCTATATAATGACAAGCATGCTGACAACCGTTATTAAAGCAGGCACCGGTGCATCAATCGGCCGGAGAGGATTTATGCACCCTGCAGGAGGGAAGACAGGCACCACAAACGGCTATTCCGATGCCTGGTTTGTCGGTTTTACCCCCTACATTGCCTGCGGTGTATGGGTCGGGGTTGACGAGCGACGCTCAATGGGAAGCGGAGTCACCGGCGCAAGAGGTGCAATCCCTACATGGGTTAAGGCTATGAAAGCGCTTCATAGAAACCTCAGGGCTAAAGGGTTCGGTCAACCCTCGGGTATTATTACTGAAAGAGTATGCAATAAGGAACATAAAATTGCAACACGCTACTGCCCTGATGTTTACATAGAGATATTTAAAACGGATCATATGCTTGATACCTGTGACGTACATGTCCTGAGAAGATCTACAAAAAAGAAAGATATTAGAGAACGTTTCCGCACTTATAAAAGAAAACCTGCCGACAAAAACCGAAAACGGACTCTTATTTTTTAATCCCGCAAGGCATGGATTTCCCGATGCAATTTAAAAGTACAGACATAGGCATTGCTCACAAACTGGATAAACAGGATGAGTTGGCCCCTTTCCGAAACGAGTTTGTTATCAACGAACCCGATGTCATTTATCTGAATGGTAACTCCTTGGGCCGCCTTCCAAAACATACTGTTGATTTAATGCAAAATGTAATAAAGCATGAATGGGGTGAGAGACTTGTTCGCAGCTGGAATGAAGAGTGGATTAATCTCCCCACCCAATTGGGCGCAAAAATTGCCAAATTGATCGGGGCCCGACATGACGAAGTCCTTGTTACTGACGCTACCTCGATAAACCTTTTTAAATGTGCACTGGCAGCACTACACGCACGTAAGGATCGCTTGAAAATAGTCAGTGATATATTTAACTTCCCTTCAGATATGTATATATTGCAGGGCATTATTGACCTTTTAGGAAAAAGACACCAACTTGAACTTATCCCTTCTGCAGATAATACCACAATCGCCTCCAGCGATATAGCTTCCACTATTGATAATAAAACAGCCCTGGTATGCCTGACCCATGTGGCATTTAAGAGTTCCTTCATGTATGACATGGTAAGTGTTACGGAAATGGCTCATAAAGCCGGAGCCTTGATGCTATGGGACCTGAGCCACTCTGTGGGGGCCGTGCCGGTGGATCTGAATAGTTGTAATGTAGATCTGGCTGTAGGCAGCACCTATAAGTACCTGAACGGCGGCCCCGGAGCACCGGCTTTCCTTTATGTGCGACGTGAACTCCAGGAAAAGCTAAACCAGCCGATCCGGGGATGGTTCGGTTCTAAAGAGCCTTTCGCCTTTGAAAAGAAATTTACTCCTGCTTCCGGCATATCCCGCTTTAAAATCGGAACTCCTCCCATTCTCTCAATGAAAGCGCTAGAGCCTGCTATTGATCTTATCATTAAAGCAAAAATGGAACGATTAAGAGCAAAGAGCATTTTACAAACGGAATATCTTATCTATTTAGCCAAACAATGGCTTATTCCTCTGGATTTTACTATTAAATCACCTCTCAAACCTGAAAGCAGAGGCTCACATGTCTCGTTAAGTCACCCTGAAGCATACCGCATTAACCGTGCCCTCATTGACTCTCCTCCTCCTGCAATAAAAGTAATAACGGATTTTCGCGAACCTGACAATATTCGCTTAGGCGTTGCTCCTATTTACACCACCTTCACGGAAATTTATAAAGCACTTAATCGAATGAAAACGGTTGTTGAAGAGAAGATTTATAAGCAATATTCTACAGACAAGCCGGCGGTAACTTGACAAAGGCAATGTGGTGTGATAAAATAGTGCCTTTTTTTACTTTTTAAAATCAAGGTCGATTTTTAATTTAATATCGTTAGGGCTGGTGGCATTCTTAACAGCCTCATCCAAATTAATGAGATTTTCATGATATAAATCCAGAAGCGCCTGGTCAAAAGTCTGACTGCCGTATTGTTCGCGTCCTTTCTCCATATTCTGTAAAATGTCTCCAGAGCTGCCGGGATCAAGGATATATTCACGGATAGCGGCATTTACAATCATTACCTCTGCCGCCAATACTCTCCCATTGCCATCAGCCCTGTTAACGAGGCGCTGGGAAATAATAGCGTTAAGGTTTGCAGCAAGCTGTATGCGAACCTGCCTCTGCTGGCCGGGCGGGAAAACATCGATAAACCGCCCGACAGCTTCTTTGGTGTCGGCGGCATGTAATGTTGATAAAACAAGGTGTCCCGTATCCGCTGCCCGGAGTGCTATTTCCATAGTTTCAGCATCCCGAAGCTCACCGACAAGAATGATATCCGGATCCTGGCGGAGGGCGGAACGGAAAGCGGTGGAAAAACCTTTTGTGTCAATGCCGATCTCCCTCTGGTTGACAAGCGCCTTTTTATCCTCATGGATGAATTCAATCGGGTCTTCAATGGTTATTATGTGGCATTTCCTGTTGTTATTGATATAATCAATCATACTCGCAAGAGTTGAAGATTTTCCGCTGCCGGTAACGCCCGTAACCAGCACCAATCCCTTGAAAGACAACGCAACTTTTTCCATAACCGGAGGAACACGCAATGCTTCGAGGGCGGGAATTTTAAACGGTACAATACGGATAGCCATTGATATCGCACCTCGCTGCTTAAAGATGCTTATCCGGAAACGCGCCAAATCGGGGATTTCATATGAAGTTTCATATTCCATTTTCTCATCGAACTTTTCCCACTCATCACGCCGAAAAAATCTTTTTGCAAGGTCTTCCAGCTCATCATAAGTAAATGGTTTTCCGTCAACAGGCTGCAGTACTCCGTGAATACGGCGCCATGGCGGGCGCCCGACTTTGAGGTGAATGTCGGAGGTGCCTTCAACAAGAAGGGATTTTAGGAATTTATCAATTCTCCGGTTCATAGTGATTTATTTAAAATAATTTATCTTTGCGACATTACAAGCCTGTAAAAATATTGTATTTTCTATTGCAAAATATTGTAAGGAGTTTTACCGGTAATGATTAGGACAATTTTCTGGTATACCTTTTTCTGGTTATATTTGATTGTAAGCCTCTCTTTTCATATACCACTTCTTTTCATGCGAATCTTTAAGCTGAAAAAGATGAAGAGGGGATACATTTCATACCTGGTGAGCCTCTGGGCACGAAGTATGGTCCGGGCAGCCGGTGGAAAAGTTACGACCACGGGAAAGGAAAATATTCCCGGGCATAATTCTATTTGTTATGTTTCAAACCATCAGGGAGGATTTGATATTCCGCTGATTATGGGTTACATCTCAAAAACAGTTGGATTCATTGCAAAAAAAGAGCTGCGATACATTCCCATTATGGGTACATGGATGGAAGAGGTGGGCTGTATTTTTATAAACCGCTCAAGTTTCAGAGATTCTATCAGGGTGATTAAAAAGGGCGTTAAGAATATAAAGCAGGGTTACCCCATGGTTATCTTTCCGGAAGGGACAAGAAGCAGAAGTAATAAAATGAGGCCATTTAAAAGCGGTAGCCTGAAACTTGCGATTCGCTCCGAAGCCTCTATTGTGCCGATAACTATTGACGGATCGTATAAATTGAAAGAAGAACACGGGGGGCTTATTACCCCCGCAAAGGTAAAACTCACCGTTCACCCTGCAATAGACGTTGACTCGCTCGAAGATGATGATACTAAAAAACTTGCGGATCGTTTATGGAAGATTATTAATTCTGCGCTGGAAAGAAAATAATAAAGCACAATCACATTGATTTTTGGTAGGAGAGCTTCCCCCACAAGAAAAATTATTAGGTGAAAAATCAAATGAAGAATGAATGAGGTTAATAATATTTTGTAATTCCAATTCCTATCTTGTCTTTACCGCCTACAATATTCAAGGAGACCTTTTTCGTCATTGTTGATTTGTCTTTTTTTATTAAAAGGAAAAGAGACAGGGGTAAAGAAATTCCACAGGTAACCCCCGTAATTATTGATACGGCTCTGAAACTATTGAACTTCTGCCTATAAGTATCATAATCCTCAGGTGTCCCGGCACTCTCTGATTGTTCACGGTATTGACCAGCTTTTATTCCGGTTATTATTGCAGTAACACCGCTGGCCACACTGACACCCATTAAAGTAAAAGCCGCAGCCTTTCTCCCTTTGCTGACCCCTTCCCTTTTTTTAGTTTTCTTTTCTACTGCAGGCTTTTTCTCTTTCTGCTCTTTCTTTGCGGCCTCTTTTTTTTCCGAAACATTATATGAGTAGGAAATATTATCCTGGACATAATGAATATTATCGTTTATGGTAAAATGAAACTGCCCATTCTGTTTGAAATATCCATTCTGGAGAGTAATATCATTCTTCTTTGATTTAATACCGAAAACAGAGTACATAAGTTTAAAATTACGAAACTTAATATCACCTGATTCTTCTGCAATATAAATACCGTTCCAATCAAAAGCATTTGGTAATTGGGCTGCTTTAGAATTGTATTTTGCATCATTTATTGAGGTAAATACAATGGGGTTTTCCTCAGTACCCTCAACTATCATACTCCCTAAAACATTTATCCCGGTAAATGATTTGAAAAGGAATATACAACCCGCTTTAACAACTATCTGTTCGTTCTTTGGTATAACAGCATCCTGATCCACAATATACGGATTGCCTGAGGAACTGAAAATTCTTCCACCTATTTCATCACTGAGATGAGTTTCTGCCAGTAATGAAAGGGAAGAAGTAAGGATTATAAAACATTTTAAAAGTAACGGTAAATTTTTCATATTACCTCTTATATCTTTTATTAATAATTCCAA
>JAUXBV010000097.1 GCA_030619215.1 Fibrobacterota bacterium
CATGTTGCATCACATATCTCCATTGTTAAGTGTATAAAAACTCTACCAGGGGATCCAAAACAACTTCCATATAAAAATATATGTATAATTATAACCAACAATATGTTGTATGTCAATAGTTATTTATACCCAATCTGTTGTGTTTTCTCTATCTTGTTTGTTTTTAGATAGTTACAGAATATGATGTTTTTTATTAAGGAAGATTCGAGGATTTAAGGCCTTATCATATATAGAAAAGAGTAGTTTAATGCATGTTCAAGTGTATAAAAAATTACCTAAATCGGTCAATTTTACCCTATATTTTTTCCTGGATAATAAAAAGAAATTGCTTATTAAGCTAAGACATCTATTTTAATTTTTACCCTTTTGTTATGTTTTAAACGACAACGCTAAGGGTGAGCCTGAATAGGCTCCACCCGCCTGTTGTGTTTGCCGTGTGTAATAACGTACGTTAATGTTTCTTGTAAGGTGGCTTTAAACCTTTAAACATAGGGTAATGCCTAGCATTTAAAGTGTGCAATTCAGAATCGGACACAAGGCAAGTTGCAGCAATGAACGCATCTGGTATCTCTACAGAATGAGAAGGACGGTATTGTTTGACGAGTTTGCCTGCTTCACGAGCTATTTCATTTGTTGCTGCAATTACAGGAAAAATAGAAAAGAGCCGCTCAACCTCAACCTCTTCCTTTTTACCCTTAATACCGGCATAAATCTCGGCCACAGTGACTACTGAAAAACAAATAGATCTAGATTCGATCTTGAAATGAGATAAAGCCTGCTTGTCTCCTCGTAAAAAATCTATTACGATATCCGTATCGATTAAAACGTTTCTGCTCATCGTATTGGCCTCCTGCGCCAACCAGTTCTTAAATCACGAATGTCAGGAATTTCTTTTCTGTTTGACCAAATGCCGGCGATTTCATCAAGAATTTCATCTTTATTAATATTACCAGTTCTTGCCAGCAAGTCGTCGATTGCCTGTCGAATCAAATCGCTTTGACTAATACCTTTTGATATTGCAACCGACTCAAGGCCTTTTTTTTCTTCTTCTGTTAAATAAACCTGTGTTCTGACCATGTGACCTCCAAATAGTAATGTACAACAAATATGTATACATTACTATTATACATCATTATAAGGCAAAAGTCAAGCACAATCACAGATTATACTTTGCATTGATATTATTATTTTAGTGATGTTATAAAAGAAGTAAATTTCAAATGCGTAGTATGAGTTTAATAAAAAGCTTCTTAGGTTCTCTGCCTTTTACTTTTATCATCGGGACGGTAACCCAACCCCCCCCATAGAGAGATCGCATGTACAGGACAGGAGTCAAGGCATATACCGCATCCAATGCACTTGTTTTTTTCAATTACATGTCTCTTGCCTTTTTCACCGGTAATGGCTTCCTTTATAGGGCATACCTTAACACATTCACCGCATCCGTCGCATTTGGTGTCGATATTGGCTTTGGGCCTTGCTTTCACTAAATCAACAAAACACTTTGACGGGCATTTAAAGGCTGCTGGGATGAAGTTTTCTTTTTTCGAGTAATCCAAAACAGGTATGTTGTTTTTCATTTCAATTGCGCCGGAGGGAGTGGCCTTCACACAGAGTGTGCAGCTGGTACAGCCCATAGAACAATATTTTTTAACCTTGCCCCCGCGGTCATGATTATTGCAGGCAACGAATATTTTGTGTACTTTCGGAATAAGCTCGATAATATTACGGGGGCATACAGAAACACATTTTCCGCAGCCGGTGCACTTTCCCGGTTTGACAACAGCAACACCGTTATCATTTATAGAGAGAGCATCAAACGGGCAGGCTGACACACAGGTTCCAAGGCCCAGGCAGCCGTCCGAACATAGTTTCGACCCGTTGCCTGCAAGGGTTGCGGCTGTGCAGTCCTTTATACCTTCGTAGAGCGATCTTTCTTTTGCCTCATTTATTCCACCTTTACAATGGACAACCGCCATCATTGCTTCTGCGGCTTCAGCCTCAATGCCGAGGATTTCTGCGATATCGCTGGCGGTTTTGGAGCCGCCCGGGATGCATGCTGACGGTTCTGCTTCGCCTTTAACAACAGCTTTTGCGAAGCCGCTGCATCCGGCAAAACCGCATGCGCCACAGTTTGCATTCGGCAGGAGCTCCTGTATTTTCTCTAGGCGCGGATCAACATATACATGCAGTTTTTTTGACGCAATGCTGAGAAACAGGCCGAAAAAGAGCCCAACTCCACCAACAATAATTACAGGCAACGCTATCACCTAAGTCTATCCTCCAATATTCTGAAAGAAATTCAGGCCTGAGAATCCCAAAAATGCTATTGCCATAAGGCCTGCAGTAATAAATGCAATCGGCAGCCCTTCAAGGGGCTTCGGTATTTTGGCAAGCTCCAGTTTCTCCCTGATTCCCGCCATCAGTACCAGGGCCAGGGTAAATCCGATTCCAGATGTGATACCATTAACAATACTTTCAATAAAATTGTAATTCTCAGTTACTGTGTTAAGCACTGCAACGCCAAGAATCGCGCAATTTGTTGTAATAAGCGGAAGAAAGATACCAAGGGCTTCATAAAGAGCCGGAGAAAATTTTTGTAAGATCATCTCAACAAGTTGAACCAGGGATGCAATAACAAGGATAAATACGATAGTATATAAGTAGGTTACATCACGTGGTACGAGTATATAGTTGTAAATGATCCAGGAAAACATTGATGCAACGGTCATTACAAATATAACAGCCATCCCCATACCGATGGCGCTGGAAAGCTTTTTCGACACGCCGAAAAATGGGCAGAGGCCTAGAAACCGTGCGAGAACAAAGTTATTTATAAGTATGGCAGCTATTGAGATCTGGACAAGACTGACGATATTAATATTCATTATCCCTTCACCTCTTTTTTCTGCCGGAAGTAATTAACAATACCCATGACAAAGGCGATGGTTAGAAATCCGCCCGGTGCAAGAATAAAAAGTGTCATGGGCTGAAAGCCGGGGAAAAAGTTAAGGCCCCAGAGCTTATTACTTCCCAGAATTTCTCTGATTATACTTAAAATACAGAGTGTTATGGTAAAGCCAAGCCCCATGACTATTCCATCAATAAATGCACGAACAACATTATTCCTCGATGCATAGGCTTCTGCGCGTCCTAAAATAATGCAGTTCACAACTATCAAAGGAACGAAGATTCCGAGCTGTTTATCAAGAACGGGGAAATACGCTTTCATTACCAATTGTACTATTGTAACAAACGTAGCAATTACCACTATATAACAGGGGATACGTACCTTTGCAGGGATCACCTTTTTTATCATGGAAATAATGACATTTGAACAGGTTAGAACGAATGTCACTGCAATTCCCATGCCGAGTCCGTTCTGTAAAGAGGTACTTACGGCAAGGGCCGGACATAAGCCGAGTGCAAGAATAAGAATCGGGTTTTCTGTAATTATTCCCCTCTTTAGTTCTTCCTTAATCATGGTTTTTCCTGTTCAACCTTATCATTATGTTTAATTCCGTTATTCTTTTTTAACGCAGAAAGATATTTATAGGCATATTGTTTAATCCCTTTACACACTGCCTGTGTTGAAATAGTAGCGCCGGTTATTGCCGACACTTCATTGCTGCTTAATAATTTTTTTCTGTTCTCTTCTGACATTGTGTGCCATTCTGAAGATTTACTGATGCCAATATCTTTGGTTACATCAATGCCCTTAAACTGCTTGGTAAACCAGGGATTATCCTGTTCTTTCTTTATGAACAGCCCGTTCCATATATACTTTTTCGATACCACTTCCTCAACACGCGTTCCCAGGCCGGGGGTTTCTTCCTGCGAAAGAACAGTAAGCCCGAAAATGGTTCCTCCGGGATTAACGCCCACAATAAATTCGATATCGCTTGAATACCCTTTGCTCGATCCCTTGAACGCATAACCGATAATTTCCCCGTCCTTTTCTCCGGTCCAGTAAGGATCGGGCAGGGAAGCGGTTGCATCCTGTTTTTTGATAATGGTACCTTCGGGGAATACAATATTAAGGGCCTGCTGTTCAGCCTGTATTTTCTGATATTCAATCTTATCGGCAGTTTGCTTGTTGGCAATGGCAATGGCAAGGCCCGCGACCGCAGAAACCATTAAAAGTGCAATAGTCAATTTCAGTATATCAAGCATTCTTCTTAACCTTTCCATACATTTTCGGACGGGCATAGCGGTCAATAAGCGGTACAAAAAGATTCATAATAAGTATAGAGTATGAGACGCCTTCAGGGTATCCGCCGAATTTGCGTATACAGAATGTCAGTATTCCGCACCCGATACCGAAAATGGCTCTCCCCTTTGTGGTAATAGGGCAGGTAACCATATCGGTTGCCATGAAAAAGGCGCCGAGCATCAGGCCGCCTGCCAATACGTGATACGTCGGAATTATCAAAGCGTCTGTTGCAAGCAAGTCACCGGTTGTCCCGTTGAAAATCCAGAAAAGAATAAACACAGAGCCGATATACGAAATCGGTACACTGAAACCGATAATTCGTTTATATAAGAGGAAAATAGCGCCAAGCAGCAGGGCAATGACCGATGTCTCACCAATACAACCTCCTACATTTCCAATAAAAAGGTTTTTTAGGGCGTATTGAAAATCGAGAGGTTGCAGATTGCCGGAGAGAACCGCGTCCTTAATAGCGGTTAATGGGGTGGCGCTTGAGATCGCATCGATCTTTTGGGTCAAGCCGTTGATAGTACCAATTTGCGATTTAAGAAATGGCTGCGTTTTAGAGAATGTTGTCATTGCCGCAGGGTATGACGCCATAAGAAAAGCCCTGCCTGCGAGTGCAGGATTTATAAAGTTATTTCCCAGCCCGCCAAATGCCATCTTTCCTACACCAATTGCAAATACTGATCCCGCCGCCGCCATCCACAGGGGGAGGTCAGGCGGCAGGTTGAATGCGATCAGGAGCCCGGTAACCACTGCACTGAAGTCTCCGATGGTGGACGGCTTTTTAAACATCAGTTTGATAATGACCCATTCCGTGAGCACGCAGAATGCAATACAGACAATAGTAAGAAGCAGAGCTTTGGTGCCAAAGAACCACAGGGAGGCTGCCAAAGCCGGTACCAGCGCAATAACCACGCACAGCATAATAGAAGAAACAGACTCCTTATGCCTTATATGCGGAGATGTTGATACATGTAATAGAGGGGTCTGTGTTTCGTCTGCCATATATATTATTCTTTCTTTTCTTCAGCTTTTTTTGCCGCAGCTTTCCGTGCAGCCATGACATGGAATTTTCCCAGCTTCATAAAATGGATAAGGTTGATTTTGGACGGGCATACAAAAGCACATGAGCCGCATTCCATACAATCCAGAACGTTCCATTTGTCAGCTTCATCATAAATACTTTTATCAACAAATTTTGCAATTACAGATGGGGAGAGGTGAATGGGGCATGCTTTCAGGCAGTGGCCGCAATGGATACAATTATATGACCTTATACCATCGTGTATTTCATCAAGTGCAAGTAACCCGGAGGTGGATTTAATAACCGGTGCACCAAGTTCTGACTGGGCCAGTCCCATCATGGGGCCGCCCATTATCACCTTTTTTGTAGCAGCAAAGTCAACTCCACAGTGCTCAAGTACGTATTTAACAGGCGTCCCAATGCGAATAAGCAGGTTAGCCGGTTTTTTGACCGTCGGCCCTGTGACCGTTACCACACGCTGGTATAACGGCATGCCGTTGCAGACCGCATCCAATACAGCATAAGCAGTTCCGACGTTCTGCACGAGGCATCCGACATCCATAGGCAGTCCACCGGAAGGTACCTCCCGTTTGGTTATTGCATTGATAAGCTGCTTTTCACCTCCCTGCGGATATTTCGTATGCAATACCGTCAGCTTTATATCACTGAATTTACTGTCGGAGAGTTTGCTCTTTACCATTTCAATTGCATCCGGCTTGTTGTCTTCTATGCCGATATAGGTTTTTTGAGCGCCCAGAATTTTTCTTAATATCAACGTACCGCAGAGGATATCATCGGTTTTTTCAAGAAGAAGCCTGTGATCGGCAGTAAGGAACGGCTCACATTCAGCGCCGTTTATTATCAGCGTGTCAATTTTCTTGTCGCTCGGCGGCGAGAGTTTTACATGCGTTGGAAAACTTGCTCCACCCATACCGACAATACCGCTCTCAGAAACCTTTTGCACAATCTCACCCGGTGCTGCTTCACGCCAGTCCTTGCCAAGAGGGGCCGGCTCAATACAATCGTCGTTATTGTCGTTGGTTATTTCAACTGCAGTTAAATGTTGTCCCAGCGGGTGTGGAAAGCTGCCGACCGAAGATACTTCACCGGAGACCGATGAATGTGTGGGTGAAGATACAAAGCCGCCCGGCTCTGTAAGAGGTTGTCCGATTTTTACCTTGTCACCGCGCTTTACAATAACCTTTGCAGGAGCGCCTATATGCATGGAAAGCGGTATAATCACTTTTTCAGGCGGAGGGAGGATTTCTATTTTCAGAGCCGCGGTCTGACCCTTGTTATATGGAGGGTGAACGCCGCCCTTAAAACTTAGTTTCCCGAACAATTAATACTACCTTTAGGTAAAAAAGTATTAGAAAATGTATACTTCTACTTACAGTGGGGTGTCAGATTTTAACCTGAATATAATTTTTTCTGAGAAAAGAACAAATAAAATGTTTCCGATTTAAATGGAAGTCAAGAGAAATATATCTTTTTATATCATACAAAACTTTTTTAGCTCTGGTATCAGACTTTTCTAATTGTTTATTATAATTTACGCGGAAAAGAAACAGTTTTCTTTAGGAATCCTTTTTTTTCGAGTATATTTTTGATATAATTTAATGGATTGATATATTAATTCATAATTTTTATAAGGGGTATAAATTGACAAACAATTATATTGAAGTAGATCCGAAAATTTGTTCAGGCAAACCTGTTATACGCGGTACGCGGATTATGGTAAAAAATATTCTGGGAATGATTGCAGGAGGGTATACGGTTGACCGGATATTAAAGGAATACCCTGAGCTTGCTCGTGAGGCGATACAAGCTGCTTTGGAATATGCAGCAGCTGTGATAGATGAAGAGCAGGTTGTCGCTCATGCCTGACAGTAAACTGCGCATATTACTTGACCAGAATATTCCTGTTGCAGTTGCGAAGTGGTTACGGAACAAACGCCCCCAGTGGAGGATCGACCACGTCAAAGAACTCGGATTTTCGGGTAAGCCGGATGAGTTTCTCTATAGCTGGGCACAGAAACAAAAAGCTGTTGTCATAACATATGATGAAGATTTTGCCGATGCACGAATGTATCCGTTCGGCAGCCATCACGGTGTGATCCGTTTACGTGTATGGCCGACAACTACTGAGAAAACAAAGGAAGCTTTACAGCGGTTAATTAAAGCTATTCCCTCAACTGACTGGCCGAAGAGCCTTCTGATAATTGATAATATGAAAATCCGGCATCGAAAAATCCAAATAAAATGATCAGGCGTTTTCTGCAAAAGTTACTACTTTATTCAGTAGAAATAGAAAAAATAAATGCTGATTCTGAAACCCTGGACAAAGATCCACAATAACTATCTATAGGATGAATATGGGTACTGCTCGTGAACCTGCTTCGGTGAAACTCTTTTTAGCTGCTATGTATAGAGATGAGAATGTACTGACATATGCGTTGGATATATGCATTAAAGAATTCGGCAATATCGATATGAAGTATGGGCCCGTAGAAGTTTCCACTTATACAAATTATTATGATAGAGAGATGGAAAAAGGCATTAGAAAATGTTATATGACATTTGAGAAGTTGGTACAACGCGATGATCTGGTTAATATTAAAACATCCACTAATAAAATTGAAGAAAGCTCGATGAAAAAAAATAAAAGAACAGTTAATCTCGATCCCGGATATCTTACCACTGATAAATTAATCCTCGCCTCAACAAAGGATTTTTATCACAGGGTGTATCTGGAGAAAGGCATTTATGCAGAAGTGACATTACATTTCCGCAAAGGGATATACAGATTCTTTTCATGGACATATCCGGATTATAAGAATAAAGAGCTGCAGAAGTTTCTTATGAAGGCAAGGGATAAGCTTGTTAAAGAGGCGAGGGATATAGAAAGAGAATCTTGAGAATATAGTATGGAAATAATTGTAATGAAGAAAGCAATCAAAAATTGTAAATGCTATTTAATAATGAAGCATTTTTATTTATGTGTGATAGTTACTTGCTTTTTCCTGCACCCTTTTGAGTTGTTTTCATTGGAGGCTTCTGAACAAGATCTCCAAACCGCAGTAAACACTCACAAAGACGGCGGTTTATTACAAAAGTGGCTTATTGTAGCACCACTGACTCGCTATAGTGAAAGCGATACGTTACAGAACGATTCTATATCCGGTTTTGACTATGATTTTTTGGAAAAAATGGGTGGTGAAAGCAAGGCAACTATTAGAAAAAACGCAAGAATTCGTATTGATAGCGCGGGCGTTTGCAGGTATGTCAGGCCGGTGGAAGTTGAGGCAGATTCAAGCGGAATTATAAATATAGATACTTTTTTCACGAAAAATGAAGATGAGGCCGCTTATGCATTTTGCCTGGTAGAAGCATTTATCCCCTGCAGTGTCAGGTCTTTATGGGGGGTGGACGGGGATGCAAGGGTATGGGTTAATGGGAAAAGAATGCATAACAAATGGGATGGTGTTGATACTTGCCTGCCGCTGAGCAGATACTTTGATACTGAATTTATTCAGGGGATGAATTCGGTTTTAATTAAATTATCGGATAAAAAAGGGAAGAGCAGATTTACTTTTGAGGTGTGGGATCTTCGTGACAGCCTTAAACCTTTTGAAAATAACATTCGCTCTCTTTTCCTTGACCTGAATAGAAATGAAATAATTAA
>JAUXBV010000121.1 GCA_030619215.1 Fibrobacterota bacterium
GGAAAGTTTCTTTATTGCAGCCGCAGCATACAATGCCTCCCATTCAGAACGTCTGGAAGCTTTTGCCGTAAAAACGGGATTCTCTATTAAAGAGATTGTGTCATCCGGCGCATCAATTCGTATTGAGCCTTTTTCAATAATCGACCTTGATGTAAATCTTGCTGTAACGCCGGCACCATTTATTGTAATAATAGGAGAACTTTATACGGGTATCAAAAACGGCGATGATGGTAATAAACTTCTTGGTATTCATAGTGAGCTTGATATAATGCCGGTAGATCCGCTTGTAATTGCATTTCGCTTTGGCAGGCTGGTAAATAACAACAAAGACGGCTCCGGAGGCATACAGCTCGGTGGCTGTGTCAAGTACTCCGTTAATGATCACATAACCTTCGGTATTGAAGCAAACGGGAATGCCGAAATCTCCGGCGGTGAAACAGGAAGCTGGGATGATCTTGTGATTAGGATCGGCTGCTCTATTGAGTAAAAATGCATATAGTCATCGGTTACCGCTTAACGATACTGGCGCAGACTGCCCCGCACCCTGATGCGGGGTCACCGTTTACCGTAACCGCTTTCTAGTGTTGTTGAATAATTCAATAAGCGCACTATCCAGATGCATATATTTAAGCCACCACTTCATGTGGTGGTAATGTGATTTATTGTACCTAATTTTCTTTCGTCAAAGCTCACAATGTATGTTGTGTATGTTAGAAATTTAACGTATTTCCTTACCCAGTGTTGCCGGTACAAATCTGCCTAGCTTCACGTGCTTTTCACTTGTTAATTTATGCGCTATCTCTTTTACCTTTTTAACCGGGCCTCGAAGTAGAACAACTTCCATGCAATTGTTGTGATCTAAATGAGCGTGCATTGTTGCAATAATACTGTCATGGTTTTCATGTTGATGGTTGGTTAAATGCTCTCCGACTCCCTTTTTATAATGGTCATAGACCAGTATAACGGCTGCTGTAGTTTCACTGGTTGCGGCTTCCCATTCAGAATCTACCAGATTTTGCCGTATAAGGTCTCGAATAGCTTCTGATCTGTTAGTGTAGCCTCTTCGCTCTATGTCCTTATCGAAACGCTTTAGCAGGTGTTGCGATAAAGAAACTCCAAAACGTATACATTCATCCATATAGCAACCTTTTTTATGTTATGGCTTTGTAATAAAAAATAGTCAAAATTTTTATAGCAATAGTAACACGAATATATAAAAGATAACACATCACTTGTGCCACGATTTATATTTTCGTAACACGATGGTGGTAATAGTAATAGCGTTGCCGATTAATAACCTAAAATAAAGAAAGGGGAATATGCATGCAAGTAAAGAGCGTTGCTGTTTTAGGAGTTATTATAGTTTTCATCACGTTAATTTTTAACGCGGCATTGCACGCTGCCGACTCAACAGCTATCATCGAACTGGATAAAATAGTGGTTCGAGAAAAACGAAGTACCGTATTCTCTTCAGATATTATTGACAGTACTGCCCTGGCGCGACTACGGGACTCAAAAACTGTTGACGGATTATTGGTAAACCTTGCGGGAATTGATGTGCAGCGGACCTCTCCGGCCTCCGGTAAAGGGCGTGGTGTGACCATCCGCGGGTTCTCCGAATCACAAAGCCTTATTATGCTCAATGGAAGACCGCTCAACGGTGCCGGTGTTATGGGAGGTGATTATGTTGACTGGTCTTCGTTGTCAATAGATGATGTAAAGGAAATCGAGGTGATCCGAGGCGCAAAGTCGGCGGAGTACGGCAATACATTAGGTGGTGTTATCAATATTATCACCAAACATGATATGCAATCACCCACCAGGACGAAAATCAACGCATCATACGGAATAGTCTCTCCCCAACATGCAAAGGACGCGTTTGAAAACAGGGCAACCGATATTGCAATAGTACATCATGCGAACATTCTGGACAGAGCGGCGCTTGACCTGTTTGCAGGATATGCACAGGGTGAGTCTTTTCTGCGCAATAACTATTTCAAACGGTCAAATTTCGGCGGGGAACTATCCGTTATGCTGCCGATGAAAATCAAAGCTTCTGCGGGCCTGCGCAACACAATTCAATACCGGGGATTTGCCATTGCAAATGAAGCCGATTCTCCCTATTATAACAGTAAGTTCCCGGAATCCGAAGAAAGCGCAGGCGGCGGCCCCGGCATGGCATGGAAAGGCGGCGACGACTATTTCGGTGACCGAAGTTACTGGAAAAACATACGCACACAGATCGATTTTTCTCTGCAGAAAGAGTTTAAATCACTGCTGCTCAGTGCCCAGGTATACATTAACGATCAGGACAGGACCGAGTTTTTCTATGCAATAACCGACACCAACAACCTTGTGCTCGAACGGTTTGCGAAGCCCGAAGACCATACCTGGGGTTGGAATATTAAAGCGAACCAATCCATTAAAGAAAAACATACACTCAGTTACGGTTTTGAGGGAATAAGCCTCCGCTATAGTAATACTGATATCAGACAGTGTGACCCGGAATACTTTTGGTTTCCCCCAGCAGAATATGGTGATCCTGATGAAACAATCCGTGCCGCAGACCGGTATTCAGCATTTTTCCAGACATTTTTCAATTTGGGAGAAAGGTTTGAAGTAACACCCGGAGTTCGCTATGATTATTATCTTGGCCTGAAACGGGATACAACCGTTGATGAAACTTCACGCCATGGTGTAAGCCCCAACGCCGGTGTTACAGTTAAGACATGGAAAGGCGGCGAGATAACCCTTCATGGCGCTTATGCATATCGTTTTCCCACCTGCCCCGAGTTGTACTGGTATTATGCAGGTTATCAACCGGGAGACCGGAAAGAACTATCGCCTGAACGGTCGGTCCAGAGTGAGCTCGGTATTGTGCAAAGCTTTTCTATATCTGAGAAGTTTAATGGAACAGCCGGGGTGCGGGGATATTATTATCTGGTTCATGACTATATCCGTACAATATTCGGATACCGACCAAGCCGTCTAATCTATAACATTGACAAAGTAAACCTGTACGGTTTTGAAATTGAAGGCGCTTTTGGCTTTCTGGAAGTGTTAAGCATCTGGGGCAATTATACGTTTCAGGTAACTGAGAAAACAGGTGATACCTTTGACAGCAGCATGGTGCTTACCGATGGGCTTCCCGAACTACCGAGACATAAAGGCAATTTCGGTATTGAATACAATGCACCGAATGGGGCAACGGTCGGACTTGCCATGCGTTTAGTCGGTGAGAAAGATGTTATCGAAGGAAACCCGGCTATGGGAAATGCAACAACACTCAGGCACCTTGATGCGTTTACCACATTTCGTTTATACGGATCATACCCGCTGGTGTCAAAAGGGAAATATTCAGCGAAAGCGAAACTCGGTATTGATAATCTTTTTAATACCGAATATAAGGAGGAACCCGGAATCCCCATGCCCGGTATAACCACGACAGGCTCTATTGAGGTAACCTTCTGAGAATGAGATGAATCAATGAAAACGAACAATATAACGGAACCCGATTTCTGGATAGAAAAATGGCATGCGTTGAATGCCCGGAGTACCGCGTTTCAGGGGTATGGCGCCGCCCGTACCTGGAACAGTATGGCTGCCGGTTATAAAAAAACCGATGATAATGAAGCAGGCAAAAAGAGCGCAGACATCGCAGAGACGCTTGCCTTTCTTGAACAGAAGGGCGTATCTTTTAACGGGAGCCGTGTCCTTGATATAGGATGCGGGCCCGGCCACCATGCGTTTGCATTTGCGGAAAAAGGCGCCGAGGTCGTGTGTATCGATATAGCGAAAAATATGATTAACCGGCTTCGCGCTGAAATACCTGACCATTTACAGAACAGAATCTCACCGCTCCTCACAGACTGGCATACCCTGGATCTGGAAGAACATGGGTTCGGCAGGGCGTTTGACCTGATATTTGCCAACATGACCCCTGCGGTTACCGGGCCGGAAACTTTTTTGAAACTCATGGAAGCAGGCAGGCAATGGTGCTGGTTTCGCAGTTGGGCGGGGAAAAGGGAAAACCCGTTCCTTGAAGACCTGCACAGGGAACTCTTTACAAAGGAATCAGACCCCTTTACCGGCAATTTTATTATCGCATTCAATCTGGTGTGTGCGCTGGGATATTATCCCGCATGTTCCTTTTATCCTATCGGGTGGACTAAAAAAATCGTGGTTTCTGAGGCAATCGATTTTTACAGTACCTTTTTTCAATCAGGCTGCGAGATGCCTCCGGATGAGTTGAGAAAGAGAATTACCCGTTACCTTGAGAAAAAGGCGCATGATGGATATATTGAATATACTGTCCGGGGCCATACCGGAATGATGCTCTGGAATACCAGCAAATATTTATAATTACAGGAGTATACGTATGAATACGATACCGGAAAAACTATTCAATCCGCGACAGGAGATTCTGCAATTGCTCTTACAGGGAGATCTTGAAAAACTACTTGAAATGACAGGAATGCTCCACGGCCATTACTGCCCCGGTGTTGCGCTGGGAGTTAAAGCTGTCCATATCGCTTTCAAAGAGCTGGGTTTTACAGACAATACCGGCATGGAAGAAATTATGGCGGTTGTCGAGTGCAACAACTGCTTTGTTGACGGAGTACAGTTTGTCAGCGGCTGCAGCCTGGGTAATAACTCACTGGTCTATAAAGATCTGGGTAAAATCGCGGCAACTTTTTACAAACGCAGTTCCTCGGATGCGGTCAGAGTATGCGCAAAAACATTTGACCTGCAGGATGAGGCGGATGACGAAAAACAGGAAGCTGACGCGCTCTTTGAGCGTGCCGTTAAAAAACGCGAAAAACTTTCCGATGCTGAACAGAAGCGCATGAAAGAACTCTGGATCAAACGGTCATTTGCCGTGGTTAATGCCCCTGATACTGATATTTTTACTGTTATCCATACAAAAGCGCCGGACTTTGCCTTTGCACCGATTTTCGACTCCCAGACCTGCTCATTATGCGGTGATATGGTCATGGAGACCAGAACACATCTGCAAAACGGCAAGCCCGTCTGTATTCCCTGTGCAAAGGAAGAGTATCACATGGTTGTTGGAAAAGGCATTGTCACGGGTGGAGGTGTGCCATCATGAAATATAAGCAATTGCACCTGCTTTTCATTACAGCATTCCTCGCGCTCATTGTATGTAATCGATCAGATGAGCAAATTCGCAAGGGTGTGTCAAGTGATACCGACACCCTGATTGATGCTGCGGGCCGAACTGTTACTATTCCGAAAAAAGTCGTGCGGGTAATTTCTCCTTTTACCATGTACACCCGGCTTATTGTCGCGCTTGGGTGTTGTGATAAATTGGCGGGCATATCGCATTCGTGCGTGTTGCCCGAAGAAGAGTATGGCTGCAACCATACGCTGCTTGATTTGCCGGATGTCGGTCCCTTCGGTGCGAATATCGAGCTTATTGCCTCCCTGAAACCGGATATTATTTTTGCATCGCAAACCGATGTCGCGATATTCAAAGAAAAGACCGACGCAACAGTGATTGCCGTATCCTTTCCCAGCGATGTGCCTATGGTTGATATGTTTTACCAACAGATCGACATGATTGGCAAAGCGCTCCGTTGTCAACCGCAGGCTGACAGCCTGAAACAATTCATCCGGCAGAAACTGGAGTTGGTCACACCTAAAACGGCCCCGATACCCGAAGATAAAAGGCCGCGGGTTTATTTCGCATGGACAACCTGGACCGGCGACATTCTCAATACGGTCAGCGAGTTTGATCCCATAGAGCTTGCCGGAGGCATCAATGTGGCGCGTGAGGCAAAAAACTTTGCGAAAGGAGAACGGGGCATACTTGTATCGCGGGAGCATATCATCAAGTGGAACCCCGACATTATCCTTGTTTCACGGTACCAGTCACAGAAATGGATGCATCCGGAGCGGGATATGACGGTACCGGTAACGATTAAAGACATACTTACCGACCCGCTTCTGCAATCGGTCAACGCGGTGAAACAGAAACGAATACATTACACGACCGCATTCTGCAACTGGTGGCCGCACCAGCGCGCCCTGGTCCAGGTTCTGTATATGGCGAAACTGTTTCATCCCGAACTGTTTACAGCGCTTAATGTTGAACGGGAAGGGAATGAGATCTTCCAACGATTTTACGGAGGGGACAGTTTGTATACAACGATGGCTGCCGAGCTTGAGCTTTACCGGTGTGATCAATAAGATGCACACCGCAAAAATTCAGCAGGAATACCGGGCGCTGGTTGCGAAAAAGATTGTTTTTATCATCATCCTGGCATGCATTGGTATCGTCCTTTCATTACTGGCGTTGGGCACCGGGCCCATGAAATTCAGCATTGCCGAAATAGTCCGGACCCTTGCAAACAAAATACCCGCATTTACGTTTCCGGTACCCGATACCGCAGCGATAATCGTGTTCAAGATACGGCTGCCGCGGCTTGTTATTGCCTTGCTGAGCGGCTTCGGGCTTGCAGTGACCGGCATGCAGATGCAGGTGGTACTTCGCAACCCTCTTGCAAGCCCCTTTACCCTTGGTGTTTCTGCCGGGGCCGCGCTCGGGGCAGGTATCGCTATTATGACCGGCTTCTCGTTTATCGGGGGAAAATATTTTTTAATCGGCAACGCATTTCTCTTTGCCCTTATTCCCGTTATGGTGATCTTTTTCCTCTCACGTCTGCGGCAGACAAGTTACGGCATGCTTATTCTTGCAGGTATTGCCATGAATTTCATCTTCTCCTCCGTGTCCACGCTGTTAAGTTACTACTCCAACTCGGAAAATCTGAAATCATTATCTTTGTGGATGATGGGCAATCTCGGCCGAGGCACCTGGCAGGACATCATCCCGCTGTCTGTTGTGTTTCTCTGCACGATACCGATCCTGTTTATGCAGAACCAGAAATTGAATATTCTCAATACCGGCGATGAAAGCGCCAAGGGGCTCGGGGTAAACGTTGAGAACACCCGCATCGTTGTACTGGTCGTATCATCACTGGTGGCTGCGGGGATCATCTGTTTTACCGGTATCATCGGGTTTGTCGGCCTGGTTTCACCCCATATCACCAGAATGGTTATCGGCAATGACACCCGCTACCTGATGCCTGCCTCCGGCCTGTTCGGCGCTGTTTTTCTGCTTGGAGCGGATATCATATCGTTAAAAATCATTGAACCGGCAGTGCTGCCGGTGGGTATTATCACCTCCTTTGTCGGCGGCCCGTTACTATTATACCTCATAATCAAAAAGCAGCGGAGCGGGGCCTGGTGATACTGCGTATTGAAAATGTTTCATTCTCCTATCCATCAACCCCGGTGCTTAAGGGGATAACCCTGCATGTGTCCCGGGGGGAAGTTGTTGCGGTTGTCGGCAAGAACGGGGCGGGCAAGTCCACACTGCTCAAGTGTATAAACCATATCATTAAACCGTCAGGCGGCGTTATCTATGTTAACGAGCTTGACATTAAGAAGGCGACCTGCCTTGAGCGTGCGCGAAAAACAGGATACCTTTCACAGAAAAGCGAGCATGTCTTTCCCATGACCGTGTTTGAAGTGGTCCTTATGGGGCGTTATCCCTACTCTCCCTTCCGTTTTACCAGGCACGATGAGAAAATCGTGGCCGGTATTCTTGCACAGATGGATATTGGCGGCCTGGCTAATCGAGCTTTTGACCGCCTCAGCGGCGGTGAACAGCAGCAGGTACTCATTGCACGAGCATTGGCGCAGGAGGCTAACGTTCTTCTGTTTGATGAGCCGACCAATAACCTTGACCTGCGGCATCAACTTGAAATAATGCAGCTTATCAGGCGGGTAGCAAAAGAAGAAGGAAAAACCTCACTTATTGCCATTCATGACCTTAATCTGGCTGCTTCATTTGCGGACAGGGTTATTATAATTCATCACCATAAAATCTTTTCAGCGGGAACTCCGGCAGAAGTGCTCATCGAAGAATCCCTTTCACATGTTTTCGGCGTTGCAGTCAAGATTTATAATCACAACGGGATACCGCACATTGTATTGGTTGCACCTGTTTCTTAAATACTCCAATAATAATCACATAACCTTCGGTATTGAAGCAAACGGGAATGCCGAAATCTCCGGCGGTGAAACAGGAAGCTGGGATGGTCTTGTAATTAGA
>JAUXBV010000339.1 GCA_030619215.1 Fibrobacterota bacterium
ATGGCACTCGTGACGTTCAGTATAATAGTTTTTCCAACTGCTTACTGAAAAAAAAAATATATGAAAAAATCATATAAATACGTAATATTCATTCTTTTTTTACTCTTGTCCATTCTGGTTATTGGCACGGGAGGGTATTATCTCATCGAAGACGGCTGGTCTCTGGGCGATGCGTTTTACATGACTGTTATCACAATAACGACTGTGGGATTCTCCGAAATTCATGAGTTGTCTCCGCAGGGACGTTTTTTTACCGTTGTAATAATTTTTATTGGATTCGGCACGGTCGCATTTATCGGTGCACAGTTTGCGCGGCTAATACTGGAGAATATAATAAAAGGTGTTTTAGGGAGAAGAAAAATGGAAAATAGAATTAGGAAGATGAAAGAACACTATGTTGTTTGCGGGTATGGAACCATTGGCAGTTCCATATGCAGTGAGCTTGAAAAAAGAGGCTTCCTTTTTGTAGTAATTGAGATTAAAGAGGAACGGATCACTTTTGCAGAAAAGAAAGGCTACTATGTAGTAAAAGGAAATGCAACAACAGATTCTTCTTTAAAAGAAGCGGGTGTTGAGCGGGCATCTGGTGTTATAGCCGCTCTTACCGATGATGCGGACAACCTTTTTATCTCTCTTGCTGCACGTGAACTGAATCCGAAAATAATGATTGTGTCGCGAGGAGAGGGGGAGGGAGTTGAAGACAGAATTCTTCGTGCCGGAGCTGATGTTGTAGTATCGCCCCTTAAACTGGGGGGACAACAGATTGCGCGCTTGATAACGGAACATATTGCACCAACATCTCCAGCGCCGATGGAAGAACAACTGACAAACGTACTTGGATTTTCTCTGCGTGTGTTCAGGCATAGTGAAGAAACAATAATAACCATTGATAAAGCTGTAAAGAAAGCAAACGCGTTGCGTGCAGTTGCAGTAAAACATGAGAACGGAACTGTTGAAAATGATCCTGAGCCGAATATGGAAATTTCCGGACATGATTCTGTAATTATGCTGGTACGGGATGTGTCGTTACCAGAAATAAACATTCACCCCCAGGTGGATGCGAAGAAGATCCTTCTCGTGGATGACCACAGGGCACTACGGTTGCTCTTTTCAAGGAAGATAAGATCAGCCGGGCATGAGGTCATTACTGCTGGTAATGGCGAAGAAGCCCTAAATCTTGCGATCGGGCAGGTACCAGATCTTATCGTGCTTGATGTTGTTATGCCGGGAAAAGATGGTTTTGAAGTTTGTAAAATAATTAAGCAGAAACCGGAGTTGAAGAAAATCCCTATCATTCTCTTTTCTGCGGACAAGACGAAGGAATTTATTGACAAGGGAAGAGATGCCGGAGCGGACGCGTGTTTACGCAAGACAAGTAAAAGCACCGAATTGCTGGCAAAGATCGAGGAAATGATAGCAACTCATACCAGTTGAGTACGATAGCTGCTAAATATGTTCAATTATTAAAATAATTTACAGTGGTACCCAACAAGAAGGTCGTATAAACAAAATGATCGATATATATTTTTCATTTTTCTACACAAAGGGATGGGGCGGGAGACGTTTTAATAAATGTTTAATAGATATGTAATATTGTTGCTTGGTTTTATAACGCTGATTTTTCCTATTCTAAAATAATGAAAAAACTGGAGCTTTATCTTTTTATTATTTACGCTATTTTCCTTCTTCCCCTCTTTATCTCTCCAAAAACAATTGGACCTCCTACAGCAGCAAAACACCGCTTAGGCTTAAAGAATTGCTAAAAGCAGTAGATGAGGTGTTAAATATTAAGGATGTCTCATAAACACGGCACAATTTTAAAAGATTTGCTTTTCGGATAATCCTACCACTATAATTTAGACGGTACATAAAATTACCTCCTGCTCTATATATAACAATTTTTGTTGTATACTCTATTGACGGGAAGTAGTTTTATAAATTAATGGAATTAACTCTTCTCAGAAAGGGTCACGCACATGAAAAAAATATTACCTTTTTTGATTTTATCTTTTGTCCTTTGTACCGATCCTTCCAGTAGTTTGGACTTCTCCGAGGTTATAACAGGCAACTGGTATGAGTGGAAACGTATTTCCAAAGAATTTATTAACGGCCAATGGCAATCGGATACTGTAGAAAGCACAGTGGAAAACACAGAAAATATAAGAGTGATTACTGCTGACATTATTGAAAGTTACGCCAGGCTTCACCCCTCCGGTTACCAAAAATATTATTACACCTACACGATTAATAAAGATCAAATTGTAATGGTTAACCCAACAGCCGACACAGAATTTTATACGCTTTCATACAGGGACGATATACTATCTTTTGAAGAATCGGATTCCAATTGGGTAAAGATTTCTCAATTTAAAAATTACACTGACAGCATACCTCCACCCTGGAAATAGGTAGCTTATAAAAGGTTTTTCTTGAGGAATTTTTAATGCCCGAGGCCAGACTTGAACTGGCACGGCACAAAGTACCAAGGGATTTTAAGTCCCTAGTGTCTACCAAATTCCACCACCCGGGCATGAATATTTACTGGTTCTCACAAATCAGGCCCGATGCAATCGGGTATGGTTTGTGAGAACCAGTTATACCAATAGCCATAATATGGGCATTGGTATTGTGATTAAAAATGACTTTGGGAAAGCGTGGTAAGCAAGGGAAAAGTATTTGATCAGGTTTTAGTAAGTATAAACACTATTTACATAGTTGTAGCGTAATAGTAGTCTTCGATAATCTGCAGTACGAGCCGCAAATCAATGTGGTTACTGTTCATCATCAAAATATTGCTTTTTGTAAAATCTTTTTTCGGATCTTCCGTTTCAACGCCGTCGAGTAAGAATATTTTCAATATGGATGTATCATCTTTCTCCTGCTCTGAGTCGTCGGCAGTTAGGGTAATGTCAAGAGGGCTGTCCTTGCCAGGGATAAACAGGGCAACTGCGCTTTTCCCCTTTTCTATTTCCGGCAGATCCTTTGTGATGATGACAGGAAATCCGTTGCTTTTCAGTCCTAAAATGAGTGGATGAAAGACTGAATCCGCACTGGTAACAACAAAAATCCGGATATCCTTAGTGTTCCTTTGCGGCTCGTCAAGAACCACATCCTCAGCGGATATTTTCAGGTATTCATAATAGAGTTTCAACGTTTCAAATATCTTTTTTAAAAATGGATCTTTTGGGCCTTCGGGAATGCCTAATTCTTTTAATATTTTAATTGGTATGGCAGTGAGTACCTCGTCGCAGCTATGCCCAAGGCTCATTGCTTTTGAAAATATGTTGGCCGCATACACCGATTCCTGAATTACTCTATCCATCTGTATCTTTGTATTAATAATTTTTTCGGAATCATGATGGTTGAGAATTGACATCGTTATCGGTGACGGAAAGTCCCAGTTTGTAGAGAAAAAGTGTCCCAGGCCTGCATGGGAAAATCCCATAAGTTTCATTTCTATCTCGTAAAAGGATGAAATGGTATTTGTTGTTTCTTCAAGCAGCCTGGTAAATATACCGGTGAAATTATTATCAAGGGGAATTTTCCCCAGATCGTGAATCAGCCCGGCAATGAAGGCCAGCTCAGGCCTTTTGATTTTTGTATTTCTGCATAATTTTTCTGCAATTATTGCTGTTGCCAGCGAATGCATCCAGAATTCGGTACGTTTAAATCCATATTGTAAATAGACTTCCGGTGAAACGTCGATGAGAGCAAGGCCGGCAAGTATGTTGCGGGTGTCATTAAATCCGATGCGTACAACAGCGTCGAGTACATTTGTTATACGCCCGTACCGGCTTGCATAGTGGACTTTATTCGAGATACTCAGGATCGCAGAAGTAGCGGCAAGGTCGGCTTCAATGCATTTGGCCAGCTCGGTGTAGCAGCTCTTTTCCGAGCCGATAACTTCGAGTGACCTGATAACGGTAAAAGGAAAAGCCCATTGCTTTTCTACGGTACCTTCAATGATGCGTAATTTGTCAAGTATGGAAACCTGTGGGTCAAAGAGGCGTTCTCCGAGTATTTTTTTTGATTCTATCGGCTTTTTACTTTCTTCAGGTGAATCACCGGATTTTTCTGAAAGAATCGAAACGATTTTTTTAACCAGGTTATTAAAATTATAGGGGTATTCGATAACATGGACTCTCTTTTCTTCGTTTTTCTCAACGGCAGGGGCAACTTCTTCACGTATTTTGTCAAGGGCCTTTTTTACTTCAGGAGTTACTGATAATAATACTGAGATATTCCGTGTTCTGGTTGAGCGCTCAAGGCGTGAGAGAAAAAGAAAATCCTTGATATTATTTTGAGTAATATCGGCAATTATGAGATCGGGCAGGTATTGATTGGCCTTTATTCCTGCAATATAGGATGTTGTTGCATCAATAATACGATAGTCGCTTTGCATAAATCCTGCGGTGAGTATACTTCGGACCTTTTCACGGGGGGAAAAGAGCAATATCAGGGGGCCGGATTTTTCTTCTTTCATAGTTTTTTCGTCTCAAATAATATCCATAAAAACAATAATTTAATTGTATGGTGGTAATGGTTATAAGTCAATAGATTTATTACTTATTCCCAAAATAGGGGATTTTATTTTGTTCGGGATTAGAAAAGTATACCTGATTTACAAATCAACTACACTTAAAACAGGCTATCCATAAATTATTTTAATAAATTCAACATTTTATCTTTAATAAAATTCTTTACACAGTAAAATGATCGTGAAAAAACATCCGCTTTTTCTTTTATTTATACTCATAATTATCTCTATAATTGTCCTCGTTGTTGCGC
>JAUXBV010000137.1 GCA_030619215.1 Fibrobacterota bacterium
TACCTATATTAAAGTTATTGCATTATTTTTTTACACAAGGTTTACAGTTTTCATGTCCAATATTTGTTAATATTGAAGCCGGCTCTACACTCTCAAGATCACAAATCACTGTTGTTTCTTCATGTATTTGCTGTATAATTCCCATAATAACCTATTTCTCAAGTCGTTGTTGTAAATGTTAAAAATCTGCATTCCAAGAGTGACTTTTAAGTCAGGTGGAATATATCAGATTATGGTATTGTTCCTTTTAATAATTTTAACCTGCTTTGCGAAATGTGAAATCATTATCGTGTTGTAGATATTTCTCTTCACGCCTCTCCATCTTGAAAAAAATCTTTTTATGATATTTCTTTTAGAATAAACCTCTTCGTATATCCAGAAAACAGCTTCGACCAACTCCCTTGGCGTCATATTTTTTGGCTTGTAAACAACATTACTTCTCGTATACTTCGACCAGTCCTGTGTAAGTAAACGCCCCTGTTCCTTAAAAGTGTTATAAATCCTGGTTCCCGGGTATGGTGTTAATATTTGGAAAATTGGAAAATCAATACCTGCTTCGATCACAAATTCAGCCGTCTCCTTGAAGTCATCAATAGTATCTGTATCCATTCCAAAAATAAAGAACCCGTAAACATCTATGTTATAATCATGAAGCCTCCTGACCATTTCCTTAAAATCGGTATTTATATTATGCCCTTTATTTATTTCGGTTAGGGTATCTTTGGATATACTTTCCATTCCAATTCCCAGGTAGGAACACCCTGATTTCGCCATTAATCTTAAAAGCTCATCGTCATCTGCGACATTAACACTTGCGCTTCCCCACCAGGTTAGGTTGTAAGGAGCTATTGCGCTGAAAACTTCTTTTGCCTTGTCGAAATTGGATGCTATGTTAAGGTCCGCAAAATGAGCAAGAGATGATTTTCGCGTCCAGGAATCTATCTCATTTATAATATTTTCTATTGGTTTGTACCTGTATGTTTTTCCATTGTAAATAGTAGCCGAGCAAAAGCTGCAGTTATACGGGCATCCTCTTACGGTTTCTATGATATTCTTGATATTATATTTATACTTTCTGGTTATTGAAAGGTCAGAGGCAGGTATGTCGTGGTGTTTTTCATGCTCGCATTTGTAAAACTCTTTCAATTTATCTTTTCGGGCATCTTCGAGAACATTTTGCCATAAACATTCAGCCTCGCCCAGAACAACAGAGTCACAATGCTCTTTTGCTTCATCCTGAAGGAAGAATGCGTGAATACCGCCTATTACACAAGGAATCTTCAGTTTCTTACATATGTCCCCTATTTGATACGCATGACATGCGGTGTCTGTCCGGCTGGATATACCTATAAGGTCATACTTGCTCAATTTTTCTTCAGTTACATCTTCATAGGAACAATGGATAAAATCCACGTGATGTTCTTTGGGAGTTAATGAAGAAAGCACGCATGGCCATAAAGGAGGAGTAGCACCACCTCCCGTGAGTGTCATTTCATTTCTTGGTTCTATAAGCAGGATGTTTAACCTGTTTTTCATGTCTACCCTTTGATATACAGATAATTATTCCTCAATTGTTTCTGATTTGAATGGATTATATGCAATTATAACTATCTTTGCTTTTAGCCCTTATTAAATAATTATTGAATCATAGTAACTGTTTTAGACCTATTTATCGCTTGTTTTTTTCAATCAAGTATTTATTAATATTATCTATCAGCCCAGGTACCCATTTTTTAGTTAAAAATTTATATAGCCGTCTTGGGATATAGATTTCCGGTTTTACTACTATAAAAGTAATCCCAACCCTGGATTTATTTTCTTCGATTTTTTTTATATACAAGCTTATATAATAGCCGTCAATTTCTACAGTCAAAAATCCCTTTTCTTCTTTTTCAAATTTGTTGATTAGTTTCTCATCTTTATTAGTGGAGTAATGAATTGCATAACAGGTAGAACTATCACCTGAAACTATTGAATCGATATCTAAAATGCACCAGGTACGGATAAAACCAGACCGGGTTTCAAAATAAAAATCACCTTTTTTCGTATAATTCGTATCTGTTTCTATTTTCTCGAATTTATTTATAAATTTGAAAACATCGGGCATATTACGATAATCATTAAGTACTTCATATACTTCATCAAATGAGTGATTCAAGTTTTTAAAAGTTGCTGCAAAATATACACGGGGTCTTCTGCTTATTACATTAACCCAGGTGATTTCAGAATTACTATCCAGGGCTTTTTCAATTTTTGTGGTTATTTTTGAATTAATATTAAAACAATTTCCCCCTGCTTGAAATAAAAAGAGAAAAAGTAGGAATAAAAGTTGTTTTAAAGGTAAGATTCTATTCATGTGAAAACCAGCCATATTTAAATAAGCGGAAATAATTATTTATTCCGACGCGCCATGGATAGCAAATCCGAGTATTACCGTAAATACAACAATGTATGATATGAAAAAGATTTTCTCCACCGTCTTCATTTTGTAAATCCTTGTTTTCTCTGCATCTGGCATAACCTTTAAATCACCGGGTGTGCTGGTTGTAGAATCAACTATAACTTCCTGCCTTACACTACCGGTATCAACCTGAATAATTTCATCCTGTGCAGAGATAGTTACGGCTAACAAAAAAACACTAATAAGAATTGCTGTTAGTTTATTTGACGGTAATTTCATTTTATCCTCCTCATTTGATAAAAGTAGTTCTATTTTTTTACTATTAAATGCAGGAAATCTCCAATCGTTTTAATAGTACCCAACAATTCTTCAAAAGTTAACAGTTTAAGAGAATACCCTGTATTATTGTTCATACCGGGGATAGAAACTTCCTGTTCAGTGTCTAAAGTCGTGAAAATTACCACAGGTATTCTATTTAATTTATTGTCATTCCATATCTTATTGAGAATTTTGTTCCCTCCATTATTTGGATGATTATAGTCAAGCAGGATAATGTCGGGAAGCGGTACTTTACAAAACATATTTCTTTGATACAGAAAATCAACGGAATCTTTTTCGTTATATGTAAGGTACAATTTATGCATAGCGTTATTAAGAAGTGTATCTTTTATCTTTTGTGAGCAGTCAGGATTACTTTCCACCAGTAATATTACGATTGGTTTGGCAGTTTTAGAAATGCTTTTATTCAACTGTATCTCCATATAATTTAAAAAGAAATGATGATTTTATGATAAAGCCTTATATTTATTATATTGACTATTAATCTTTCCCATTATAGGGTATTTTCCTTATTTTTTCGGACATTTTTTCCCCGAATTCCTTAGCTGCAACAATTGTATCAATTATACAAACAATAAAGCTTTCCGGATATTTTGGAGGTATTGGAGTTAACGGCCACATATGCCGGAGAATAATATCCTTTTCAATTGGGGAAAGGGGACCGAAATATTTTAAAGCGTTTAAATATGCGTCACGTGAATGAAAAAAACCATGTAATCTGTTAGGCGCATCGTTTTTATCCCTCCAGTCATATAGGAAAAAATCGTGGAAAAGAGAGCCTCTTATTGTGCTTTCAATATCAAGGTTTAAAACTTTCGCTACTTTGCAGGATAACCATGCGACGTCAAGACAGTGTTCAAAAATATTTTTATCATGATGTGGAAAATCTTTTAGACGTTGATATTCAGGATGTTTGATAATGTCATACGACAGTGCTAAAAAACACTCATGAAGATCGTCCGGAACAGTGTGTTTTCGGATAATGGAGGTAATCCATTTGTCAAGAATTAAAGAAGAACCCGGGAATGTCTTCATCTTATTATACAACAGCTTACTTAAGTAGGGAAATTGACTAAAAGGTCTCAGGAACATCTCTATTTTGGCTTTAATATGTGTCTTTACATTAAATTGTGGCAGTTTAAAGTATCTGTCAAAAATATCAGGTAAAGTAAATATCTTCGAAAAATTTAAGAGCGAACGGCTTGAATATATGAAGTCGATTACGAAATATATTACAAGAATCAATGCAATAATATGTTGGTATATTGAAGGAATTGTATAAATTAACTCAGCAGTATAAGGCTGCAAAAATGTGATTTGTACAAAAATCATAATCATCCAGAAAAGACTGTACTTTAAACAAACCCTGCCCCGTATATTCAGTTTCTCATCAGAGTAATCCCAGAGGCGGAGTGAATAATATTTTTCCAGAATGAAAGATGACACATATTCCATAACCGTAACAAGAAGTGTACAGAGTGCAATCTTAATTGCTGTATGTAAAGATTGCGAATAGTGCGAGACTGCAAGGGTAGAAAGCGCACCGAACCCATAAAGTGGAACAAACGGCCCGTACAAAAACCCTCTGTTAACAAGCCCCTTTTCGACTATAAAATAAAATGCACATTCAATAATCCAGCCAAGTAAAGCAAAAAGTGCAAAGTAAAGTATAAGAAATGAGGCATCAGACATTATTTTTTTCCTAATCAGTGTAAATAGCTAATTGCCAATTTTATTACAAGAATGATAGTTTAGACAAAATCTATTTTTAAATTATTTCATATTTTCAATTGTTTTTATTGCTTTATTATATCCCTCATTTATTGTTGCCTCTGCTTGATCGAAATCGAATAATTTTAAATGCCCCAATTCAGGCTGAATGAGAATATCCGGATTGAATATTTTAAAATTATTTTGTGTTATTTTTTGTTCTATAATATTTATGGAATTTCCAATGATATCAAAAATGTTCAGTTCAGAACTTGCAGGCATCCACTGGTTTATTTTAACACTAACCGATTTTTCAATATAGTTATATTTATTTCTAAGTAATTGAATCGCCGGGATATTACTCGGTACTATTGTCTTGTTTTTTCTTTTACTCATTGAATTTTGTTTAACATATTCTAATCTTTCACTCGATCCCGTTTTCCCAGTAATATCATTGTTCAAATCGACGGCAATCACAATATCAGCTCCCATTTCTCTTACTACATCGACTGGAACCGGATTTAACAGCCCGCCATCAACTAAATACATTCCATCTTTTTTAAAAGGTGTAAAAATTCCTGGAATAGATATACTTGCTCGTACCGCATCGACTATACTACCTGTTCTCATTCTAACTTCATTACCTGTCTTTATATTTGTAGCCACCGCACAAAAAGGAATTTTTGTCTCTTCAATATTTTTATGAAGAATATTCTTTGAAACTAATTTATATATTTTGTTTCCATCTAAAAGACCTTTTGTGGGGAAACGGACATCAAAGTATGATAGAATTATTTTCCAGTCAAGATCGAGTGCGAAATTTTCCAGATATTCTAATTTACCTATGGCATAAAAAGCGCCGACAAAAGCGCCAATACTGGTTCCTGCAATATAATCAATATTTATATTTTTTTCCTCTAATGCCCTTAAAACGCCGATATGAGACCAGCCTCGAGCGGCGCCTCCGCCTAAAGCAAGACCGATTTTCTTTTTCTTAAAATATTTTCGATTCATGGTTTTCCTTTTCAGCTACGAAATCCCTGAGACAGAAACAATTTCATTAAAAAATTCAACATCACAAACTATATGCTAGAGAATCTTTTCGATTCTTTTTATCACTTTTTAAAAGAGTTGTATTACCGGAATTAAGAATAATCATCTGCAGCCTGTTATGGACATTAGCCATACTTGTATCGGGGTCAAAATCAAGGGGTAGAATCTGCGTATGAGGATATTTTGCTTTAATCTCTTTTATTACCCCTTTCCCACTTATATGATTGGGCAGACAACCGAAAGGCTGAACAACCAGAATTGAATTTATACCGTGCTTAATCCACTCAATTATTTCTCCCGGAAGAAGCCAGCCTTCTCCGGCATTGAAAGAGACGTCGAATACCTCCGCCGCATTGCGGGAAAGCGTGTGTATATCCGAATGTGGTTCATAGTATTTGAATTTTTTCATACGCATTTCAACCGGTTTAATAATGCCGGTGAAAAATCGTTCCATGCTATTACCAGCGAAGCGATAAATTGGCGGTATATATACATAATCTTTATCAGCAGCAATCTTGTAGTTAACGACATTCTGCCGCCAGAAATTGCTCAGGCCGGGTAAAACCACTTCCATACCGTTTTGTTCCAGGTATTCAACAACATTGTAATTTCCCGACTCGTGATAAGTTACAAGGATTTCCCCGATAATACCAACCCGTGGTTTTCGTACACCTCTATTACATGCAAGAATGTTAAAATTCAATATAGCCCTGTTTAAAGCCTGCAAAGCCGGCCTCCATCCCTTTTGCAGGGATGTTAACAAAACATCCAATTCTTTTTTGAAAAGCTTTTCAGCGCTGCCCGGGACACATTCATACGGCCTGCATTTTCGCAGCATATCATCCAGTGCATCAATAAGCGCCAACCCTCTGGCCACATATACAATTAAAGATATTTTATTCGGTTTGAACCCGGGGTGCATGTTACCTTTGTCAAACAAATCAGTAGTAACAATGGGAATATTTGAAAATCCGGCGTCCTCAAGAGCCTTTCGGGCAATAGCAGGGTAGTGAAGCGCGCGGCAGTTTCTGCAGTTTTTTGCAAGTCCCGCAGCGAGGAACGGCGCTTCATCTCTGTGCGAATTCAGGTAGGAAAGGATCTCGCCGATATTAATCTGCGAAGGATAACACATGTCATTATGCACATACTGTTTGCCCAGTTGTATCGCTTTTTTATCCGCCATCGGCAGTTGACGCACACGGTATCCCTGCTTCCTGAGTGCCGATGACATAAGAGCGCTGAAGGAACGTGAAAGATTCGGAATAAGTATTGTTCTCTTTGCCTTGTCTTCCTTTGTAAACCTTACTCCGTTATAATACTCTTTTTTGTGTAAACCGGATTGCAGCCTCAGTTTTCTCCTTTCCCGTACCGTTTCAATAAAAGAGGTTACCCGTATATTCAAGGGCCCCGCATTTTCACCCTCATCCATTTTAAGCACCAGAAGTTCCTTGCCTGAATACTGTCTGAGTATTCGTATCATCTCATCGCATATGACCGCATCATGTCCGCATCCGAAACTGAACAGGTGTACCATTTCAAGACAAGGGTGGCCGGCGACATATTTTGCAGCAGACAGCATGCGGGTGTGAAAGGTAATATTGGTATCAAGCCTGCTGAATTCCGGGTCTATTTTATCAAGCCCGGGCAGAGCTTCATTGATTAAAACAGGAATACCATGCTTTGTAAACAAGTCAGATATTCTATGATTTATCAGCATATCGCCCTGATAGGGGCGGCATGAAATAACAACGCCGAACGTATCTGATTTGGAAAGTGATTCAATAATCCTTTCGCCATTACGAAGAATTGTGTTTTTGTATCGCAGGAGTTCCTGGTCGGCCCAGCGTATTGCGTCCTTTATTGCAGCGGGTTTTTCATTAAGGAAATCCACGGCAAAACGAACTATCTGCCGGTTACGTAAAATCCTGTTTTCCCATTTCAACGCGGGTGAATAATAGATAACGGTACCGGAATACCCGCCAAATTCACTAATGCGAATAACTTCGGGATACCCCTGTAGAACCGCACAATTCCATGAGTCGTATGCCTGCCTGTTCTCCTTTATATTTTTTATCATTAGGGGCATAAAAATTGCATCGACATTTTTTTCCATAAGAGATCGAATATGACCATGGACTATTTTCGCAGGGAGACAAACCGTATCCGACGGGACAGAAGGCAGACCTTTTTCAAAAAGTTCGTAAGAACTTTCATCCGAAAAAACAACCCTGTAGCCAAGCACCGAGAAA
>JAUXBV010000309.1 GCA_030619215.1 Fibrobacterota bacterium
GTGAAAATGTAACAAGGATGGCAGAAAAAAATGGTTGTAAGGTAACTTTAACCGAACAGGACAATGAGTATAAATTAACAATTGATAAAGCATAGATTCTCCGAAACACCTTTTTATGAATAAGGAGGGGGAAACACCTCCCCTTCCCTTACAATTAATTATCTTTAATTCTATTTTTAAAGGTAAGGGGTTATGATTTACTTTGATAACGCAGCAACATCATGGCCTAAACCTCCGGTCGTTACCGGGGCAATGGTCAGATGCATTAATGAAGCAGGCGCCAACCCCGGCCGTGCAGGCCACAGGATGGCAAATGAGGCAGCCCGTATCGTATACGATACTCGTGAAGCGGTATGCGGGTTGTTTCATGCCACCGACCCACTTCGTGTCGTATTCACGAACAATGTGACTGAAGCCCTCAATGTTGCCCTGATCGGGTTACTTAATCCAGGTGACCATGTCATTACCGGCAGCATGGAACATAACTCAATGATGAGGCCGCTTCGGTTCCTTGAAAAGCAGGGCGTTGAGCTCTCAGTTATCGCATGTTCCAGGGAGGGTTTTGTTGACCCACAGGAGGTTGCCAAAGCAATACGAAAGAACACGGTAATGGTTGCACTGAACCATGCCTCGAATGTAACCGGCACCATACAGCCAATTGCTGAAATCGGCTACATCACACGAGAAAACGGCCTGCTGTTTCTCATTGACACTGCACAGAGCGGCGGTGCCCTTGAGATTGACATGGAGAAAGAGTATGTCGATCTTTTAGGATTTACCGGCCACAAATCTCTCTATGGCCCTATGGGAACAGGCGGTCTTATTATAGGTAACAGGGTGGACATAAGCGGATTCAAACCGATTAAAACCGGCGGTACCGGCAGCTGGTCGTCCGAAGAGATACAGCCCCGGTTTCTGCCGGACATGTGCGAAAGCGGTACCCAGAACGTGACCGGGCTTGCGGGCCTTAATGCCGGTATTAAATGGATACGGGCAAAGGGAGTTGATACAATTCGTAAACATGAAATGAAACTTATTAATAAATTAATTGCCGGATTAAAAGAAATTCCTGATGTTACTGTTTATGGCCCCTGCGACGCTGCCAGGCAATGCGCAACACTCTCCTTTACCATTGAAGGAATATCACCATCTGAAGCAGGGCTAATACTTGATGAAGAATACAATATTCTCTGCAGAGTCGGTTTACACTGCTCCCCATCTTCACATAAAACAATCGGCACGTTTCCTACCGGCACTATCCGCTTCGGGCTTGGTATATTTAACACTCAGGAAGAGGTTGACACAGTACTTAATGCTATCAAAGAACTGGTGGAAAAAGATTAAATAAAGATAATTTTAGATTAGATTTTAAAAGATAAAAAGATAAAGAGAAAAATGAAAGAAACGAAAGACGCGGTTATCCTGTTACATGCAACAAGCCATGCACTTCGGGCAGAGAAACTTATCAGAAAAGTAGGGATATCGTGTAAGCTTATTCCAGTTCCACGACAGTTCAGCTCAGATTGCGGGGTTTGTCTACGGTTAAAACAAACTGATTTAGAGAAGGCGGTAACGATCCTTAAAGAAGCGAATATTGAAATTGACAATGTACATGATCTATAGAAGAATGGAGTGATGGAGTAATGGAGTCCTAAAGGATTAAAATAATGGAGTAAAGGGAATATATGAAATAAAGTATAATCATATATATCCAACACTCCAGTACTCCAATCTTATATTTGAAAGGGTTTTATGGAAGACAAAAGAGAAAAGATACGGCTTACTTCACTGGCATCTGCGGCAGGGTGAGCTGCTAAAATGGGTCCTGAGACCCTGGCGCAGGTCTTGCAGCCGCTTAAAGACTTATTTCATGACAAAATCACCCCGGAGTTGCTCGTCGGCCTTGACACAAGCGATGATGCAGCCGTTTATAAAATCACCGATGATAAAGCGATAATCCACACCGTGGATTTTTTCACCCCTATCGTCGATGATCCCTATGATTTCGGCGCTATCGCAGCTGCAAATGCTTTAAGCGATGTCTATGCAATGGGCGGGAGCGTTATTCTGGCTTTGAATATCTGTGGCTTTCCGCCGGACTTCCCTATTGAAATCATGAATGAAATATTACGGGGCGGTGCGGAAAAAGTAGCCGAATCCGGCGGTATCCTCGCAGGGGGACATACAGTGGAAGATAAAGAGCCTAAATACGGCCTGTCAGTAATGGGTATCGTGCATCCGGATAAATTATTCACAACAAAGGATGCGAAACCCGGGGATGTTTTGGTTTTGACGAAACCACTGGGAGTTGGCATAGTTACCACCGCTTTAAAATCCGATGTGGCTGATCCTTCCCATATTAAAATTGCCTCTGAAAACATGAAGAAATTAAACCGTAAAGCTGCAGAGCTGTTCCAGCAAGCCGACGTTCATGCATGTACCGACATTACCGGCTTCTCTATACTCGGACATTGTGATGAAATTGCCAAACACAGCGGTGTTCAATTGAATATAGAATTTAATAAGCTGCCATTTACAGATGGTGCAAAAAAGTATGCCGGGGAGTGGCTCTTTCCGGGCGGCTCATGTAAAAACGAGGCCTGCTATAAAAAGGACGTATCATTTGTAAAAGATATTTCCAAGGAAATGCAGATGCTGCTTTACACACCAGAGACATCAGGCGGCCTTCTTGCTGCCATAGCACCGGAAAGACTTGACGAGCTACAGGGCGATTTTGAAAAGAGCAACGAAAGCTGCTGGGTTATCGGCGAAGTAATAGAGGGACAAGGGATCAAAGTTATAGCTTAAAACTGCCATATAGATATTTTATTAATTACCTACTTTGCCTTCCTAAGCTTTTTACCTATATAATCCAGGCTCAACGAAAGGGAAAATGTTTCAAATCCCGGCCTTCGGCGCACTACCTCAGGAACTAATGTCTCTATAATGTAGCCTTCACTGGAATTTCCATCTACCATTACAGGACGACATTCAAAAAAACCGGAAGAGGATGAGGAGTATAGCGCCTCAATAATCGTTCCCTTTTGAATAATGCAGGTGAATCCGTCTGAGTACTCCTCGCTGCCCTGGATGTCCGCGGCCTCCTTTAAATCAACAAGAACTTCAAATCGGTCGCCCTTCTTTACCGTTGTGCCGGAACCACAAGCAAGAAATAATATTAGAACCGGAAGAGTACAAATTAATGCAGTTCTTATTTGCATAATATATACCTCCTTTAATTTTTTATTTCTTTATATTTTTTTTCTTTGTAATTCTTATAATGAATCTAACATTCGCCAACTATTACTACAAATTAAAAATGAAAATCGTACCTTTAAAAGAAAAGGTTATAAAAGCTGACAACTTTTTTGATAACGCAAAATATTGGAATACCTGCTATCAATCTTTGCGATATAGATTAATTATCGTTATAAATTTCAATTACTTACAAGCGCAACCTAATGTTTATTCTCTATAAATCGAAAAGGCAGAAATGGGTAATTAAACCTGATTCTGCCTTATTAGTTTTAACCTATTGAAATTTAAATAGTTATCGCTTATTACTAAAAGTGCCTCAACGATGGCCTGCCAATACGAAATACGCTGAATCCTATTTTAAATAACTTATCATGGTCAAGAAGATTCCGTCCATCAAACAGGAATGCCGGTTTCTCCATTGAATCGTAGATTTTCTGATAATCGAGGTCTTTATATAAATCCCATTCCGTAACTACTGCAATTGCATGAGCGCCTTTTGCTGCTTCATAGGGATCTTCTCCAAAAGTAACACTATCCTTTTGTTCCTTAAGATCATTCTTTGCATTTGCAAGGGCTTTTGGATCAGTTACAACAATCTCCGCCTTTTCCTCAATAAGCTTCTTTGCAACATATATCGCCGGTGACTCCCTGGTATCTCCCGTATCCTTTTTAAATGCAAATCCAAACAATGCAATCTTCTTCCCTGCAACAGTATTAAACATTACCTTAATCATCTGGCGTACGAACCGATGCTCCTGGTACTCATTTATTTTAATAACACTTTCCCAATATTGAGCCACTTCATGTAATCCATAGTTTTCTGCGATATAAACCAGGTTTAAAATGTCCTTCTTAAAACAGGAGCCGCCGAAACCAACACTCGCATTTAAAAACTCTGATCCAATTCTTTTATCCATTCCAATAGCATGTGCAACTTCAGAGATATTTGCTTCTGCCTTTTCACATAAAGCAGAAATACTGTTAATTGAAGATATACGTTGAGCAAGAAACGCATTTGCGACCAGTTTGGACAACTCAGCACTCCAGACATTACTGGTAACAATCTTCTCGCGAGGAATCCAGTTTGCAAACAGGTTAACAAGCTCCTGTCTTGCTTTTAGTCCGGATTCAGTCTCATGTGATCCTATCAATACCCGGTCAGGGTTTTCAAGGTCTTTAATTGCAGTACCCTCTGCAAGAAACTCCGGATTTGAAAGAACTTCGAAATGGATACCCTTATCGTTATCATTAAGTATACGATCCATGGCCCTTGCTGTTCGAACAGGCAGTGTGCTCTTTTCAACAACAATCTTATTGTTTTCTGCGACTCTCACAATATCCCGTGCAGTCTTTTCCCAGTACTGAAGATCTGCAGCCTTACCTGCACCTTCACCAAATGTTTTTGTCGGTGTGTTAACGGAAACAAAAATGATATCCGCTTTTTTAATGTTTTTATCTATCTCTGTAGAAAAGAATAAGTTACGTCCTCTCGCCTCTTTAACTACTTCAAGCAGCCCCGGCTCATATATCGGCAGGTTATCGGTCTTCCACGCGGCAATGCGTTTGGCATTTATATCGACAACCGTTACTTCGTATTTAGGGCAGCGAGCTGCTATCATGGCCATTGTAGGGCCACCGACATAACCGGCTCCTATACAAAGAATCCTTTTTTTAATTTTCTTATCAGTCATTCCAATTCATCCTGTTTTTATAAAATGAATTTTGAAGTATTTCGAAAGTGAATAAATATAAGTTATAGCAATTATTACTGCTAATTGAAATAATGTTTTTATAACCGGTGTAAGTGCGCTTATTTAGTGCTTTTATTACTGGCACGGCAACTGTAAATAATTTAGTTTATTTTAACCCCATAAAAAGAGTTTACGACACTAATTGAATAATTGGTGACCAAAATCA
>JAUXBV010000453.1 GCA_030619215.1 Fibrobacterota bacterium
AAAATAGTCAGAATTACAACTATAATCCTGAACATTTAAATTTGCTATATATTAGAAAGCGGTATTAAACGATACCGCTTTTTTTGTTTATATAAAAGTTACGAAAATATAAACATTCGAATGTTTTATATACGAATAATGTACGGTAACCCTGGCAAAAATGGGTGTATCCACAAAAACAAATTCAGCAAAACAGTGATTTTTTCGATATATTGTATAGTAAGGGGTGACGCAGAAAATATTCAAATCTGCAAATATATAGTTAATATCTATTAATCCTAATGTAGAGGGGGGGCCATGAAAAGCCACAATGCTATTTCCAAATCCATCTTATCCCTATCTATCATTTCATTATCTCTACTTTTCTTATCAACCACAATTTTTGCGGCAGGAAATTGGAAACCGGCTGCTGCCCTGCTGGGGGATGCGCCTGAAAAGCAGGTGATGGTCAAGCTTGAGAAGGAGAGTAACACCCTTATTGCGTTAAATTACCAGGTCCCCTGTGTCAGCTTTGAGCCTGTTGCCTATCAAAGCACAGGGGAAAAAATCGCCACACGCAGTGCATTGGGTAATGCACGATTGTATTCAGAGCCTGGTTTACCAGAAATTCCTTATATCTATTCGAGGATTGTTATTCCTTACGGGCAGACAGTTGCTGATATCCGTGTAATCCCGGTGGATGTCGTTGAGCTTACAGAGCCTTATCTGCTCTCTTATGGCGAGATTCAGCATCCCATCGGCTCAAAAACAGTTGTTTGGTCCAAGCCGGATGCTGCGATCTATGGGTCGGATGAAGCTTTTCCAGGCAAAACACACGAGCTGACCTCAATCCAGTACCGCTGCGGTGTTGCAATTGCCTATGTTGACATCTTTCCACTTACCTACTATCCAAAAAGCGGTAGGATCACCTATCTCAAGTGTTTCTCCCTTGAAGTTACTTTTAAGCCGGATGTGAGTGGAGGTACTGATGTTAATCCCAGACCCGCAAGGCTGCTCAAGGGAAAAATAACTGAAGAAAACCCGAATACGGTTAACACCTATCCTGTTACACGGGACAATGCACCGGATTACCGGTATCTTCTCATTGCTCCAAATTCATTTATTAATGCCTCTACAACCCCGAATATCAGCGACCTGATTGCGCAGAGAGAGTCTCAGGGTTTTACCTGCATAGTGGAGTCTTATGATAATATCGGCGGTGAAGAAGATGATTTAAGAGATTTTATTAAGGGTTATTATAATAACAACAACACTGAATTTGTATGCCTTGTCGGCGATCCTGGTTCTCCTGAAATCATCCCCTGTTATGTAATAGACGGTACTCATCCTTCTGACATGCCTCTGCAGTGCCTTGATCAAAGTTCCTGGAATAATGATTATGAAGCGGAAGTCTTTATAGGACGTATCTCAGCAGGAGACGCTGACGAAGCTGCAAATCAGATTTACAAAATACTGGGCTATGAAAATAACTCAGGGATCTATTGGACTACCGGCCTCAGTTTAGGGGAAGAGCTGGACAGCCGTACCTTTGGCAAGGAGGCAATGCAGGAGCTTGCAAGCTTTTTCGACCTGGATTTGTGGTCATGGCAGGACCTGCATGACGAGGATGGTGACTGGGCTAAGAGCGAACTTATTACCATAATCAATTCTGATGAGATAAGCGTAATAAATCATCTCGGCCATAGTAATTCCAATTATAATATGAAATTGAGTAACGGTAATGAAGACCAGTTTACCAATACTAATTACATTTTCTGCAAATCTCAGGGGTGTATACCCGGAAAATTCACTGTTGACTGCATTGCCGAGCGTTTTACCACAGAGAACAGGAATGGAATGTTTGCCGGTGTATGGAACTCTAATAATGGCTATTATCAGCCCGGCGATCCAACGGGAGGTTCGTCACACCAACTGCACAAGGCATTCTGGAAAGCCTGCTGGGAGCAGGATATGGAATATTTCGGCGAGTTTAATGAATATTCACACAGAACATGTACGAATTATCGCAGGGACATAATAGAGTCAAACCTCTTTGGATGCCCGGCGATAAAATTCCGCGGCAGAAATGTTGATCCTTTTATTGCTGTTACCTATCCTAATGGCGGGGAGGAATTGGAACAGGGTACAACTCAAACAATATCCTGGAAAGACAATATAGACGGCAATGTGAAAATCGAGCTTTTTAAAGGCGGTTCGCTAAAGGAAACTATGGCAAGCTCAACAGCAAGCGACGGCTCGCATGAATGGCAGATTGCAGGTAACTATGAATTGGGTTCCGATTATAAATTCAAGATCACCTCTGTGGACAGCACAGCGCTCTTTGATGAAAGTAATGCAAATTTCAGTATTACTGAAGAGTATATTATTAAACTTTTTCCTTATTTTCAACCCTTTGATACTTTGACCAGTGAAACGTCTATCCTGCCCAAGAAGTGGGAACAGCTTTCATCGGACGATATAGACTGGACCGTCCTGGATGGGCCTACTCCGTCTAAAGTCGGAAGTGATCCCGATAAAACAGGGCCTGACAATGACCATACATCCGGATCGGGGAACTACATTTATGTGGAAGCCTCAGGTGATAACAGCCCTGATAAGAAAGCGGATTTTACAACGTGTAAATTTAAAATAAACAACCTCACCGGCCCTGAGCTCAGCTTCTTTTACCATATGTTCAGTGCGGACAATGTAATGGGTGACCTTTACCTTGATATCTGTGTAGACGGGAACTGGAGTAATGATGTCATACATTTAACTGGCGATCAAGGTGATCAATGGAGCGAACAGAAACTTGACCTGACTCCCTATAGAGGAGACCGTGTAATATTCCGCTTCCGTGCAATCACAGGAAGCAGCTGGTGCAGTGACATCTGTATCGATGACTTCAAGATTGACGGCCAGATGGCAGTTGATAACACCATAACACCGGTTCCATTAAACTTCGGCCTGAAATTTTACAATTCACGGATACATTTCGCGCTTCCTGAAAACAGGAGCCGGGTAAGTATTGCTTTATATAACGTACAGGGAAAGATGGTGAAAAAGCTTGTTAACGGCAATATAAACAACGGATATTACTCAATGCCGGTAACGCAGCTTGCAGCAGGATTGTACCTGTGCAAAATGGAGACAAAGGGATTTTCAAAAACGATTAATGTATTAATAAGGAAGTAGTTAAAGCATTTTAGCAGGAAATCACGCTAACCTACTTATCTTGCAATTAGTTAGCTTATAAAAGCGGTGTCTTTCGATGCCGCTTTTTTACATTTTGCAAGGCATAGCTGTTCAGGGTTACTTGTTTTTATACCTCTCCGTTCAGGAATAAAGATGAGTTAAGCGGAGGGATTTGCAAAAACCATTCCGCTTCTACTCATATTTATCCATCTAAATGGATAAAAACAAATTCAGCAAAGGTGGGTTATTTTCGATATATTTATAGATGATTTCAGGATTGAGGGGTGGGGGGCTGTTGATAATACCGCTGCACGGATACGTTTAAACTTTGCCTTGACATTCTATAACTCACGAATACATTTTTATATGCCGGAGAACGGAGAAAATAGAAAGATAATAAATATAATTGCGAGAGTAGCTTAATATTTTTCGCAATAGCTAAGGCTAATTAGATTGCCACCTAACTTAGCTTTGAGGAAGCGGTATCGTTTGATGCCGCTTCTTTTTAATATGAAACAGCCTGTTAAGCAGTATTCAGCTGTAGCGCATTTATTTCAGCTTTGATAATTTCTAATCAAATTTTTTGCCTTTTTCTGATTTTATATAACTTTATTTTATGTTTTTTATTAGTTTAATAAGGGGAGGTGCACTTTTCACTCATATTTTGTTCT
>JAUXBV010000057.1 GCA_030619215.1 Fibrobacterota bacterium
CTTCTACCATCTTTTTTCACTCATATCGGATTGATTCTGCAGGAGGTGTCTTTGATGCCCGCCACGCCGGATACATTGCCGCTAAAAAGCATATTACATTTGCAACAGAATATACTGCCAGTATGTCAGTAGTACGCAGGAGTACAGGCAGTGTATTAATAAAATATATGTCTCCCGGAAGAGGTATCAAATGCCACCGGTATTGTATATAGCACATTATGGCACCTAAACCGGTTCCTGCTGTAGAACCGACAAGGCCGATAATAGTGCCGTAGAGCATAAATATTTTCAGTATCTTGCCGGAGGATGTACCCATACTCATGAGAATACCTATTTCACGGCGTTTTTCTATGATAATTCTTATCAGGGACGAGATAATATTGAAGGAGGCAACCAGCATAATGAGGGAAATTACTATAAAAATAATCAGCTTCTCAAGTTTCATCCATTGAAACAGGGATTTATTCTGGGCCTGCCAGTCAATCGACTTAAAAGGATAGCCTCCCAATTGCTCTTTTACTTCCTTTGCAATCTCCCCGGCCCTGAACAGGTCGGTTGTCCGAATTTGTATTCCCTCAACACCTTTCATATTAAAAAGACTCTGGGCAGATTCCAGGGACAGGTAAACGAGATTCATATCGTATTCATACATTCCTGTTTCAAATATTCCTGTTATAACAAAACGCAGCATTTTGGGAACCGGGTCAATCTCTCCTTCAACAGGGACCAGGCTCATTAAAACAATTTCAGACCCCGGCCTTACGCCCATTTTATCTGCCATTCCCAGGCCCAGAAGTATCCCGGGAAGCACACGATTTCTCTTTGACATCATGGAATCAAGGTTGAAAGAGCCATATTTTATCACCTTGCCGATATCGGTAACATTTTTTTCAAGCTCAGTATCAATTCCCATAATCATAGCACCCTCCTGAACCTGGTCATGCTCCACACCTCCTTTACCCATGATATACGGGGAGGCCGCAACAACCTCAGGATGCTTTAAAATCTCAATACGAATTGAATCATAACCGACAAAGGGCCTGCTATGATACTGCAGTATCTTTGCATGTGCAAGGGTGCCGACAATACGGTCACGGACCTCCTTTTCAAAACCGTTAGCAATCGAAAGGGCAATTACTAAAACCCATGTCCCAAGAAAAACACCGATTGCAGAGAAAAGGGCAACGACCGTATTTGACCCGTACTTTCGCTTACCGCGCAGATACCTGAATGCTATGAACCATTCCATAATTAAAATTTATACAAATTTATTATTTAATTTATTATTTAATTAGTTTCTGTTACAGGGTGCCCTTCAGGGTACAAGGTGCCATTTAAGGTAAATTTAGCTCGTTTTAAATGTCATTCCGGCATTCTTTTGGCCGGAATCCAGCTTTTTATGTTTTACCTCAACATTTGTTTTTCCGGCTTGAATTTTAACAGGCGAGGTTTTGTGTTGTACTTCAACACCTTCCGGGCGTAACAGCGGAAATAAAACAACATCACGCAATGTCTGGGCATTTGTCAACAGGGCTACAACCCTGTCAATCCCCATACCCCAGCCTGAAATGGGAGGCATGCCATATTCCATGCACAGGAGAAAGTCCTGGTCAACATCCATGGTCTCTTCATCACCCAGGGCCCTTGCTTCCGCCTGCTGTTCAAAACGCTCTGCCTGGTCAATCGGGTCAATAAGCTCGGAATATGCGTTTACAATTTCCCATCCGTTAACAACCAGCTGAAACCGGTCAACTATTTTTCCGTTATTATCATTTTTCCTTGCAAGGGGTGAAAGATCCAAGGGATGATGAATAATGAAAATCGGATCAATTATTTTTTTACGGGAAACCTTTTTATATAAGAGATCTATAAGGGTACCCCGGCTTGTTTTTTCCACATCAACATCTTCATCAAACCCTATACCTTGCTTGTCCAATTCTCCGAGCAAGTCCTCTTTCTTATCCAGCTTGTAAATATCTACGCTGCAATCCCTGAGAATAATATCACGCAATGGTATTCGCGGCCACTCCCCGTCAAAAGAGATTTTTTGTCCCTGGTACTCGAGCGTCAGGCCGCCCTTTACCTCTGCAAGCAAATGTTTCATGAGCTTTTCGGTGAAATCCATGTTATCTTCGTAGTTCCAGTATGCACAGTAGTACTCAAGAAGGGTAAAGTCCGGCAGATGAGAAGCATCAACACCCTCGTTACGAAACGAACGGGCAAATTCATAGACACGCTCAAAGCCTCCGGCAATCGCCCGTTTCAGATATGTTTCCGGTGCGATACGAAGATATACATCAATGTCCAGCGCATTATTATGAGTAACAAAGGGGCGTGCAAGCGCGCCGCTTGCCTTATTTGTTAAAACCGGAGTGTCAATCTCAATAAAATCATTCGCATCAAGAAAGTCGCGTACTGTTTTTATTATCTGCGTGCGTTTTTTAAACCGCCCCATAACCTCGGTTGACATAATAAGGTCAAGATACCTTCGTCTTAAACGTAGTTCCGGATCGGTAATGCCATGGAACTTCTCCGGCAAAGGACGCAACGCCTTGGAAAGAAATGTCCACTTTGAGACGTCAATTGTTTTCTCACCGGTTTTCGTGGTAATCATCTCACCTTCAACGCCGACAAAATCTCCAATATCGACAACCTTTTTAAAACGGGCGAATTCCTCACCAAGCTTATTCTTCTGCAAAGCAAACTGAAGCTTTCCCGTAAAACCGAACAGATGACCAAATGCCAGCTTTCCGAAATAGCGAAGAGCAATCACTCTACCGGCAACCCGCACACCTTTTACACCATCATCAAGATTCGATGCTCCTTCTAATGAATGGGTTGTTTCATATCTTTCAGCATAGGGTAATCCGCCGCTTTCCTGAATGGCCGTCAGCTTCTCCCTGCGGGCCTGCATCTGATCATTTAAGTTTTCCAAAGTATCCACTACTGTTACTCCGTTTTATATCAACAAATATGCTCCATAAATAATTTCTATTTTTCTAATTACATTATTATCCTATGCCGGAGTATTGAAATAATGCAGTGATTTTTATAAAAATTCCCCGGCCTCATCGCTTAAGCACTCCAAAAAGAACTGTTTTTAATACCGCATTTTTTCAATAAAAACCATATAAATATACCTTGTGCTTATTTAAAACTGTTGAGCTAAATAGCGGACTGAAAATCACTTCAGGTTTAACTCAATTTTTTCGTACTTCGTGTTTCGAAATCATCTCTCTTTTTAAGATCATTATATTGTTTTTTAAGCACTTTGCTTCATATATTATCCCACATAAATAATTTTTTATATATCTTTATAATATGGCAGACCTATTCGATATAGCAATAATCGGCGCAGGACCTGCAGGTTTGTGTGCCGCGCGTACTATTCTTCTACAGGAAAATAAGCCTTCGGTAATCCTTATTGAAAAGAGCACTGACATTGACAAAAGAATACCCTGCGCCGAGGGGGTCGGCAAGCTCGGCTTTCATGAGGTACTGGAGCCAAAGAAAACATGGATTCGCTCCCTTGTCAGCCATTTAATCCTTCACTCACCCGACAATACGACAATCAGCTACACAGACAGTAACAAAGGCTATATCATCAACCGCGCGCTCATGCAGCATGACCTTGCCGACACATGCCTTGAAATGGGAGCTGAAGGGCTCTTCAGCCACACCGTTATGAAAATTAACAAACCGGATTCAGACGGTAAAAGAACTATATACCTTGACAGCGGCGATACTATCCGGGCAAAGGTCGTTCTTGACTGCTCCGGTCCGCTCTCCCGGTTCGGTGAACTTGAGAAAATCGATTTTAAGCCACTTGACCTGGAGGTCGCCTACTTAGCCCACATCGAAGGAATAGAAACCCGGACAGATACCGTGCATGTTTTCGTCAGCGAAAAACTGGCGCCCGGCGGTTATGCGTGGGCTTTCCCGCGCAATGAACAGAGCCTCAATATCGGTATTGTCCTTGGCTCTTCTTTCCGTGGTAACTGCAACATCAGTACTTTACTTGACACATTTATCAAAAAGTATTACCCCGGTGGAAAAGTCGTACGTAAATTTGCGGGCTCCATTCCATGCTATAATAAGAGCCTGGAAATTGCCACCTCCGGGCTTATCAAGGCGGGAGATGCAATAAGCACGGTTAATCCCATTTCACGCGCAGGAATCTCCGAGGCAATGAAATCCGGTACAATCGCCGGCAGCTTTGCTATACAGATGCTCAATGCTTCCAATGAAAAAGAGATAAATAAAATCTGTGACTCATATAAAAAAGCCTGGTATAAAAAACTGGGAAGCAGGCATCTCAAACTTGCCCGTGTAAAGAGCTTTCTCCAAAGGGTAACCGACAAAGAATACAATGCAGGCGCGCAGGTTCTGGCAAATATTCCCCAGGATCAACTTACCATGTCAAAGATATTCAGGACCTGCCTGACAAAGTTTCCAAAGCTGATATTGGCATTGAGGCATTTGATGTAAAAAGATTTGAAGAACATTACCGGGAACCGTATAATACGTTTATAGCAATACCGGATGATCAGCTTGCAGGGATAAGCATGCCACCGGAAGAAGCAATGCAGAAGGGAAAACGGGTTGCGTATCCTTCAGTTCCACGTATTTCAGGCGTATCTATTCCCGCTATCCGAAACAGCAGTTAGGAAGAATGCTGTTGTAACTCTTTTACTCTCTTTATCATCGCTGTATATCGGTTATTCCAGTAGGATAATTTTTCTTCGGTAGACATATTTTTCAAATTGTTATGAATCCTTTGCGCAGCCCGATGTTTCATTTCAACACAATTATATGTTTTATTCTTCATCATTGACCTCCAGCTCAAGAGGTGAAAAAATCTGAATTTCACCATATCCATTCAGCTTATTAACTGCATTGTAAAGCGGTATTTTCTGAAAATTAACAATGTGCTTAAAATTCCAGCTTACTATGTAATCACAATTATTAACACTTGCAAGTGACACATGTAACGCATCATCTTCCCACTTTGTCGTCAATATTTTCGCATTTAGATATGCTTGCTGAAGTTCAATAGCTTCTTGTGTAACATCAACTATTTCACTGTATTTTATCAAATTTTCGTATTCTTTGATTACTTCTTCCGGTGTTCCTTCTGAATTTATTTCATCATCAACAACAGGGGACAAAACAAGATTAAAGAAACCAGATTTAACAAAGGTAAGAAATCTCTTGCTATATTCTGAAAATTCATTGTCAGCAATACCTCCAATCACAGAGGTGTCGCAATAAACTTTTTTAATAGTTTTTTTCATGGTTTATCCCAATTTTAAATATAGATTAATTTACTTAATTTTCAAATCTTATATTTTCTAATGCCCTATCTTCTTATTTTGTCTTCTGTATTTTAAAAGTGACGGTTCAATGGACACCAACTAAATCTATAACGCCACTACCTTAAAAAGTCTCCTGTCATAAAAAATCCAAAATAACCATCTTAAGCGCAATTATTATGGCATAAAACGCTCATTAAGGTTTGCCCTGCTGTTTGTCGTGATTATTTATGAATTATTCTTTTTTATACATTTAATTCCCCCTCCATTATATAATTGTAAGTAAATGAAAACAGCACTCATACACGAATGGCTGGTTACGCAGGCAGGCGCGGAGAGCGTACTGGAGTCAATTTACAAACTCTACCCGGGCACTATCCATACCCTCTTCCATAACCCGGATGGCCTTGTTGGAACACTGTGGGAAAATGCCGAGGTAACAACATCCATGCTTCAACGTCTGCCCTTTGGCAAAAAACACCACCGCATTTTTCTCCCGCTGTATCCGATGGCAATCGAGCAGTTCGACCTTCGGGACTATAAGCTCATTTTATCATCATCATATGCTGTGGCCAAGGGCGTGCTCAACTCTTCCGACCAGCTCCATATATGCTACTGCCACACACCGATGCGCTATGTATGGGACTTGACATTTCAGTACCTGGAAACGAGCAATCTTTCAAGGGGGTTGAAAAGCTTTTTTGTCAGGGCAATCTTCCACTATATCCGCATGTGGGATGCCATATCATCCAAGCGGGTAAACGAGTTCATTGCCAACTCCCATTATATTGCCCGCAGAATACATAACTGTTATAATCGAACAGCCACGGTAATTTATCCCCCGGTGGATGTTGAAAAATTCCATGTATGCGATAAAAAAGAGGACTATTTTATTATCGTATCACGCCTTGTCCCCTATAAAAGAATAGATTTAGCTATTGAAGCATTTAACAAGCTTAAACTTCCTCTTCTCGTTATCGGCGAAGGCCCGGCAAAGAAGAAACTCAAAAAAATTGCGAATAAAAACATACACTTCCTTGGCCACCAGCCATTTGACGAGATGCAGAATTACCTGAATAAAGCACGCGCCTTTATCTTCTCCGCTGAGGAGGATTTCGGTATTGTAAACGTCGAGTCGCAGGCTGCAGGAGTTCCCGTAATTGCCTACGGCAGAGGCGGGGCCCTGGAAACAGTTATTCCCGGTGAAACAGGCCTGTTCTTTTATAACCAGAACGTGAAGAGCATTGTTAAAGCAGTCAAAGATTTCCTCTCCAAAGAAGATGAATTTGATCCCCAACGTATCAGAAAGAACGCGGAGCAGTTCCCCCGCTCACGCTTTGAGCACGAATTTAAAACCTTTGTGGATACTGCATGGGAGAAGTTTCCCTACAAACAATAAATTTCGAAGACTAATTTTATTTTTGGGATTTGTGTTTTATCTATTTTTCCTGGCATGACTGATCAGCGGCTTCCGGCCTTTTTCCTTAAAGCTGACAACGATTTTCTCTGCTTTATCAAAAGGGACAGTTATAAAAGAAAATTTGTCCATTACCTGTATATCTCTGATATGTTTGGACTTAATTGAGACTCTGCTCATAATAAGCTCAACAAGTTTTCCGGCATTAATCCTGTCTTTCTTACCAAGTGCGACAAAAAGCCTTGCTTTACCCTGTTGATCAAGTTGCTTTCCCTTTGCACCGGCCTCTTTTATTTCACCATAGGCATCAGGATTGAGTTCTTCTTCGAAACAATAGTTAAGTATAGCAGCTAATATTTCTGCCGGAGTATTATCCTCAAGCAATTTCTTAGCCCAGTTATGATATTTTATATCAATCTCATCTTCAAGAATAGCAGTCAGGTCATCGTATATCTTTTTCTTTTTGGCTTTTATAATATCTTTTACCTTCGGTACTTTTGATTTCTTAATATCGGTCTTGGCGACCCGCTGTATGAACATCAGTCGCTTATATTCACTGGGAGTAATAAACGTAATAGCGGTGCCCTCATTCCCGGCCCTTCCTGTACGACCTATTCGATGAACATACGACTCCGGATCTTGAGGTAGTGAATAGTTTATAACGTGGGTGAGATTATAAACATCAATTCCACGTGCTGCGACATCTGTTGCTATAAGAATATTGACTCTTTGTTTCTTAAATTTATTTAGAGTTCTTTCTCTTTGCGCCTGTGATATATCTCCATGAATAGCTTCTGCGTCATATCCTCTATCCACTAAATGAGTTACAACAGAATCAACATCACTCTTTGTTCTGCAGAAGACCAAACCGTAAAAATCCTCTTCAATGTCAATTATCCTGCATAGCGCCTCAAATTTATCAGGGGCTTTTACCTCAAAGTATATTTGCTCCGTCAGATTAGTTGTCAGTGGCTCTTTCTTAATTGCAAGAAGCTCATAACCGTCCATGTATTTGTGTGCAAGGTCCTTTATCCTTCCCGGCATTGTTGCAGAAAAAAGCAGCGTTCTTTTATCAGGATTTGTATGCTTCATTATTTCTTCAATATCGTCGACAAATCCCATATTAAGCATTTCATCACCCTCATCAAGTATCAGGTGCTCGATTTTTCCAAGCTTTAGTGTCTTTCTGTTAAGATGATCTATTACCCTCCCCGGAGTCCCAACTACAATATGCACACCCTTTTTCAATCTGCGTAACTGCTGATCAATAGATTGACCACCATATATCGGTACTATTTTGATATCCTTGTTTCCTTTGAGTGAATTGATTTCTTCTGATACCTGAATGGCCAACTCTCGTGTAGGAACCAGGATCAGTGCCTGAACTGTTTTGGAATCTGCGTTAACCATTTCTATCAGGGGTAATCCAAATGCACCTGTTTTGCCTGTGCCTGTTTGGGCCTGGGCGATGATATTAGTATCATCTCTCAGCATTACAGGGATAGTCATAGCCTGAATTGCGGTTGGCTCTTCAAAACCCTTTTTATTAATTGCGTCCAGTGCTTTTGCTGAAAGCCCGAGGTCATTAAATGTCTTTTTGTTTGCCATATATTTCTCTTATTCTAATTATTATCCATTTGCTCAATCGAACTTAACAAACATACCCTATTACCTTTAAAAAAGATACCAAAACATCTCTAAGCATAATAAGTATATGTGTTCAAGCCGAACAGAAAGCTTCCTCTATCTCTAAAAAAATCTTTTCTTAATTATCTATCTTTTGCCAATCAACAACAACAGGCTCTCTTTTTATGGTAAGCTTCCGGCAGGTAACACCGCTCTGGTCAAACATCTTCCTGGATGCTTTGACAGAATCGGTATCCGCATACTTATCCGACAGGTAAACTATCTCTTTGATACCCGATTGAATAAGAACCTTGGCACATTCGTTGCAAGGGAAGAGCGCGATATATATGGAGCATCCGTTAAGGTCTGCTGAAATGCTGTTAAGTACTGCGTTCAATTCGGCATGGCAGACGTATGGGTATTTAGTATCCAGGAAATCACCCTCCCGGTTCCAGGGAAGGTCATCGTCAGAGCATCCTGTTGGGAAACCATTATAGCCGACGCCGACTATTTTCTTCTTCTCATTTACAATACACGCACCAACCTGTGTATTTGGATCTTTGCTCCGTAATGCTGACATGAGAGCAATGCCCATGAAATATTCATCCCAGGAGAGGTAATCCGTCCTTTTGTTTATTTTCCGTTTTCCCATATTATCAAAACTTCAACAGTTTTTTTCTTACTTAATTACAAATCCTCTTTTTCGGTTATCTCATCAATCTGCTTTACACGTCTTTCATGCCGTCCGCCTTCAAATTCCTCTTCAAGCCATATCCTCAGAACTTTGGAAGCTATATCCAGTGGAGTAATCCTTTCGCCCAATACGAGCACATTGGCATTATTATGCTGGCGTGAATACCTGGCCATATCTTCAGTCACGCACAGCGCTGCCCTTATTCCCTTGAACCGATTCGCAACCATGGATGCACCCAGTCCCGATCCGCATATCGCAATGCCTCTTGCATATTCTCCGCTTGCTACGCCTTTTGCCACACGCGCCGCATAAATGGGATAATCCACCGAATCCATGCTGTTGGTTCCTATGTCTTTATGCTGAATACCTAACCTGTCTAATTCGGTTTTAATAAATTCTTTCAATGCATAGCCTGCATGATCGCTGCCGATGATTATTTTTTCACTAGGTGGTGACACGGTATCTCCCCTTTTATTGGGTGATGAAATATTACTCGCTGAATTTTAATCGCAATAAAATAAGTAATGAAATATAATCTACTTTAAATGATGTTCCAACAAAAAGATTTAAAATGAGAACCTTTTTGTAACAAACAGCTCCTTTTGGATATCTAATAAAATGAAAAGTGAATAGATATGAATGAGCTCGACGAAATAACAATAAAATCTGCAGCAAAGGGAGACAAGAAATCATTTAAAAAGGTATATGATCATTACAGTTCTTTTGTATGGAAAGTCATTTTTCGAACAGTGAAAGGAGACAGGGACGCAGCGGAAAAAATATTACAGGACGTCTTTATAAAGGTATATAAAAAATTAACATCATTTAAATTCAGTGCTTCGTTTTCAACATGGTTATTCAGAATTACCTATAATGAAACATTATTATACTTAAAGAAAAAGAAAAAGCAAAATGAAAGATTGGTCCCTTTTGATGACTCATTCGGTAAAGAAGACAAAAATGTTATATATGAAAATAAAGAGCTTGTTACAATGATACTAAACAAACTTTCTACAAATGAACGCTTTTTGCTGGTTTCACGGGAGGTAAATGATATCCCGTTTGAAGACCTTGCACAAATAACAGGCCAAACATCCGGAGCATTAAGAACACAGCTTCACAGGATTAAGGAAGCTATTAAGAAACATTTTAAAACTGATGATGTGTAACAGGGAGATAGGGTAATGAAAAACGAAGAACGTTTTTACGAAGAATTAGGCAACATACCGGAACTACCTGATACTGCTTATCCGAAAATAGCAAAAAAAATAAGAACTCATGAATTGATCATACGATCTATATGGCTGATTGCAGCCTGTATTGTACTGGTTGTCGGCGGTTTTGAATATATCCAATATGAGAATCATAAAAATGAAGAGCTGATTATGGAAGTTGCAGAAGAGTTACAGACAATAGATGACTATTTCAACATGCGTGATATGGAGCAGAGTATTACCATGTATACTTTTGAAGAAGCCGAATCCGAAGATGACATTTCGGAAATCATGGACTATTTCAGCGGGAATAATATTGAACAGGATGTTGAGATGTACACAATAATAAATAATGGGTTGTTATAACAGTATGTTGAGCGGGAGGACATGATAATGGCCTATCCGCTCCTACATAA
>JAUXBV010000457.1 GCA_030619215.1 Fibrobacterota bacterium
GCAGATAGCAGCACAGAGTAAGCCTTTATTGTATGCTTCACGAACTATTGATAATACCGCTTCCGATTTATAGAGATATACCGTCCCCGGCATTCCACCCGGAAGTATAACAGCGTCAAAACTCCCGCTGAATTGCTCCAGGGGGATATCCGCCTTAACAACAATATCATGCGATCCCTTAACCTCAGTTTCGCTCAGGCTGGCAACCGTGACCTTGATGTCAGCTCTGCGAAGAAGGTCAACCTGGGTCAATGCTTCAACTTCTTCGTTGCCTTCAGCAAGGATTAGTAATGCGTGTTTTTTCATTTTAGATTACTCCTTTTTATTTCATTATTTAATACTATACCTGAGTAGTAACTTTTTTATTTTATTAATATTGATATTTATCTTTTCCTTCGTATCTTTGCGTTAAAATATTTTTTATTCAGTCGTAATTTGAAATAGAGTCTTTTCAACAATTCCCGCAAAACAATAATGCTGCATAAGGTCAAGATATAAAGAGGTATTTAGTTTAACAGGTTGCAGCGTTTCTACCTCTCCTTTTAACGTTTTATAAAATAGTTTACCTGTTGCCTTTCTATCAGAGATCATTGTAAAAGAACAGATACCATTTGCCTTGACGTTCAGTGTATCCTGCTGCCAGTACGCAATAATTCGCTGCACATCTTTATTACCGCATATTTCCCATTGAAGAAGATTATCAGACCGGTTTGAAGCTCCTTTTGCAACTGTCCATGAGATAGTTGCACGGCCTGGCCTTTGCCATGTGTTTATTATTTCAGCAAGCGTTGCTTTCTCCTTTTCCCTGTATTCAAATCCATGCTCTTCTTCCGGATAGAATTTTCGTTTCACAGGCACACCGTTTTGTCCAAGCCAATTGAGAAACTGTTCAACTGTCTGCGGATCATAGAGGCGGTCTTTACCTGCATTGATATTATAAATTGGTCGCTGCATGAGATTCGAAGGGTGCAGCTCAATGCCGAGCCCTTTAAGTATCCCGCCATACCCCGATATGGCGATAAAACCTGCAAAAGGCCCTGCAATGGCATTAGCAGCAGCATAGCAGCCTGCAGCTCCGTCTGAAACACCTGCAAGAAAGATACGGTCAGGATCAATGGGGAAGTGAAGCGTCATGTAGCGGACTGTTTTAAGTATGCGCTCAAGCCCCTTTTCACTCCACCAGAATGCAGCCCTGTTTCCCGAAGGGCTTGCAAGGAAGAGATCAATGGTATCTGCCAGGAAGCGAAACATTTCATAAGCATCCCTACCTTTATCATTTCTTGTGGTACCGATACCGCCGTGAAGATAAATAACCAGCGGATAGAGAGAGTTAACTGCAATAGTGCCAGGTGTGGCAAAGCCAAGTATCGATTCTGTTCCGTCACAGTCATACAGCTTGCAGGAAAATTTCCCGGTTTTAATTTCACGCGATTTTACCAATCTTGCGAGAGAATCTAATGTTTTTACAGAAAGCTTAATAGAGACTAGCTTTTCTCTTTTTTCAGCAGTTGGGTTGATAAACCAGTCAGCAAAAATGTCGTTAATATTTTCAGGTAAAGGGGATTGGCATGAGGAAAATAGAAGTATGCCAGTTATGAGAATATGAAAGAATTTAGACAAGGCTGCCCTTCATTGTCCAGGATTATATACTATTTAGCCGGGTTTAACAGAACTTTTTCGAATTCTGCACGGGATTTGTATAAATCGATAAATTCACCAAGGCTTACAAGATCAAAAATGTCCATGATATCCTTATTAGCTCCATAGCCGGCAAAAGTGCCCCTGGCTTTCCATATACGTTTTTGGAAGTTAATCAAGAGCGTAATTGAGCTTGAATCGATATAAACAGTTTTGGAAAAATCTATTGCAATGTGCGGGTTGGGCCCTTTTTCCAATGATTCAAATACCTTGCGGACATTTTTTATCTCTCTTACAACCATCCTGCCTGAAATTGAGACAATGCTCCAGCCATTCTGTTTTTTTGTTGAAATGTTCATAGAATACGACCTTACTCTTTAGATGTGTGAAAAGATTGAAAGGCTTAGTTATATATTATTCCGGCAAGTAATTATTACCCACCTACTTTATAGACCACTCCTTCTATTAAGAGGAGGCCCGGTGGGTGTTATTTAATTGCCGATGTAATAATGTGTAAAAAATATAGTATTAATTATTATATTTCAAGTAGTGATTGGAAAACAAGGAGGAAATAAGATGATACCCTTTAAGAATTGTCCTGTCTGTAATGGAGAAGTTGTAGGGAAGGAAGTTGAAAAAATTCTTCGGGGAGGCAATAATACAGCTGTATTAAAGGTGAAAGCAGAAGTCTGTCTTCATTGTGGCGAGAGGATGTATTCAAAAGAGATGATTAGTCGATTTGAAGAAATTTGTTTAAAGCTTGAACGGGAAGACACCAAAGATTTAACATTACTCGGTAAATCGTACCAAGCCGTTGCAGAACCTGTCTCCGGAATTTGAGGGATAACTTGATATAAAGGTTGTTTATTGCACAGCGTTATCATTCAAGCAACGAAAGTATAAAAAATGGTATATTAACTATTAGTACCTTACAAGGGACAAAATATTTATAGAAAACAGCACCAAACATAAACCCTCCCCAAGATCCGTAGGAGCGAAATATAATTACATATACATGTAAAATATTATTTTTCACTTAGTCAATATACTAGCTTATTTTAATCATACATCAGACTATAATTTAAAGATAATAATTAGTGGGATAATCATGAAATGCACCGAGTGTGGTAAGGAAATATCTATTAGCGAATCTGTAAAGGTAGATGACCTAACATTTTGTAACAATCTCTGTAGGCATCTCTGGAGTAAAAAAAATCCTGGCGCTATAAGTTCATCCAGTGAATGGAAGTATCAGGATGCTGCACAGAGTCAAGAAATAGAAAGAGTGCGCAATTCTCCAACAAAACGAATCGTGTTGGGGCTAATCTGGTTTATAGTAATGTACTTTCTTGCTATTATTATAGCCGGTGTTATTATCGGTGGTATTGCTGGAGTGGAGAACCCTGAAAACGCGGAACAGGCAGGAGCTCTTGCTGCAAAGGTATTTGTACAGAAATGGGGGCTTATTATCCTTGGTGCAACCGCGCTTTTCTCTATCCTTGCAACAATTGTAGGATTGCTACCCGGGACTGCTGCTTGGAAACGTATCAAAAGGCCTCCTGAAGGTATGTCATACTGTCCTTTCGGAGCTTTTAGTTCGATCGTTTTTACACTACTGTTGGTTTGTGCAATGATAGCTCCCATGGCAATAGGTGCTGGTGTAATGGCTTTCAAGGCAAAACAGGCTAATCCTGAGCTTTCTGTGGAAGTTATTAAGAAGTCAATTGAGAACAGCGGTAATTTGTGGAGCAAGTCAATTGTCGTTTCATTTTTTAGTGCATTGCCGTTGATTTTGCTATTGATACTTACTCGTGGTAAAAGAAACCTGCCCGATTATATAGGTTTTAAGGGTGTTCCCTGGTTAAGTTTGATTAAATGGATAGTTATGTCACTTGCTATTATGACTTTATTGAACACTATAGCATTTTTAACCAAAAATCCTATTGTCCCTGAAAATATGATTGCAATTTACAAGAGTGCAAAATTCATCTGGATTTTCGCAATTGGTATTATTATTCTCGCGCCAATTTATGAAGAGGTGCTTTTTAGAGGATTTCTATTTAAAGGCCTCTTAGCTTCCCGCCTTGGACCGATAGGTGCTGTTATGATACCAGGTCTTTTTTGGGCCATGATTCATTTTCAATATGATGCCGGACAAATAGTTGGTA
>JAUXBV010000112.1 GCA_030619215.1 Fibrobacterota bacterium
ATAAATAAAGACATTTCTTGCTTTTTATCCAAGATTTTTTATAAAGGAAATTATTGAGGATAAAAAGAATAATTATTCTCCAACCCAGCTGACAATATACTCTTCATTCCTGTACCTGGGTTTTGGCCCTGGCTTCAGGATCTTCCAGGTTCCCGAGGCTCCCAGCTCTCTTGCAGAAAGCTCAAAATGGCACATTGCTATGCCCATGTCAATCATCTGTAAATCTACTGTTGCAACAAGTTTTGCAACCTGTGAATAAACCAGCGTACGATGCAATATGAAATGAAAGGTGTTACTTTTGCTATCATACAAAATTCGCCAGGGTTGCCGATTGGTAGCGGATGGTGCAATACGAACCATCTCAAGAGCTGTTGCATATATATCGGGAAAGCCCTTTTTCATAGGTTCCTTTGTCTCCATATCGAAGAAAAGACTATCCCGGTTTTTCCTCAGACGCGGTTTAGTATACATTTGTATTTTTTTATCAAGCAGATGAAGCTTTACACCGGAATAACCTATAGAAGCTGCCGCGGGCATTATCTCCTGATCAGCCAATTGCATTGCTTTTGTAAGAATTGTTCGTTGAAATGTTGCTCCCAGCCAGCAGGTACCGAGCCCCAGCTCCGTTGCCTTAAGAATGAACCATTCGAATATATAACCAAAATCTTCCATTGCATGGGGACTCTTTTTAATAGCACCCGCAACAAAACTCCGCGCTCCTTTTATGAATCCATACGTTCCAAGTTTTTCAACTCTGCAAAACTCACTTCCTAATTCATTAAACAGCTCGAACCTTACAATATTGCCAAAAGGGCCCACTGGAGGGTTGCTTATTATGGAAGTTAATTCTTTAATAGTATTGTCTCTGATAGGTTTATTTATGTATGCACGGCAAGAATACCGTGATTTAATAAAGTCTATGAATGTACCTTTTGAAGTCATATAACTTTAGATATGAAGATTTGCAAAGGAGAAATTAATAGTATTAAAATTGAACCGCTCCCCCCAAACCAATCTTAAAACACTCTTCCTGAGGTTCAAAACCAAGATCGAGTAATATACCCAAGCGTCTTATTTTAAATAGAACCGGAGTTCTGATTAAAAAACCAGCGTAAGAATCATATCCCCCATCAATGCAGAATAACAGTTTATTAAAATTAAATGCAATCCCCAGGGCAACCTCAACTTCATAATTAATGAAGCCATAGCCACCACTGATATTTAATCCCAATCGCTCACTAAATAACCGCATATAGTCAAGAGAAATGTAAAAATCATCGTCCCCGATTTCATATTTAGCAGCTAATGCAATAATATTTTTAAATAGCTTCTTTTCTTTCCTGCTTTCTTTCTCGACTTCCTTAACATCTATTGTTCGCAGTGTATAGTTCTTTCGCAGCTTCTGATCTTCACTGATTACAATATTCTCCGAAACACTTTCAAAGCCTTCCGCTTTAAGCTCCAGTATATATTCTCCGGGAACAATTTTATCGTTAGAATAGGGAGTGCTTCCAACATTATCGTTATTTAAAAAGACACCGGCATCTGAAGGTTTGGTTTTTATAATGAGATTACCATACTTCTCTTCCGCCTCTTTTTCTGCATGTTCCTGCTTACGCTTTTCTTTACGCCCCGGAACTTCCATACCTTTAACCAGTTTTCCTGCAATATCCTTTGTTGTTTTTGTAAGAAGTTCTTCAATCTTACATTTGCAATCAGAATCTACGGTTTTTATATATTTTCCCGTTGCCACATCAATAATTCTTGCACTTATTGTTAAAATTGAACCAATTTTTCCTATTGAACCGGCAACCATTTGCTTAACATTTAATAGCTGCCCTACCTCCACAATACACTCATCAGTGGTGCATCCGCTCTGCTGAAACCCCTGCTCCTTAAGGACTACTTCCATCTGACCGCGCTCTACAACCGTAAATACACCTGTCTTGGTCAATTCACTGCGGATTCTGTTTGTTATGATAGAAGCTTCATCCTTGGTAATGCCTTTTGCCCCAAAATCGTTTACTGCTATACTAATTTTTTCCGTACCCTGGCTATAAACCGACAGGCATATCACTAATAGTAAAAGTGAAAATAAAGAGATAGGAGATCTCATGTAATTCATTCCATTTTGTTAAAATAACAATGATAAATAATATACAACGAGTATTTAAAATAATTATTATTTATAAATATTTTTAATAATTACTTGAAAAAGTCGTTTTGTGTCAAAAAGCCGGGATTGTTTTTGTAAAAAATGGCCATCAAAAAGTGTTACCATAATTTTGATACACCAAACTAACAGAATATGGATAAAATAATATAAATTGCTATTATTTGCATATAGTGTTACCATAAAATTAATACAAAAATATATTTTTTTGCACTTTTATTAATAAAATGATATATATTATCAAGCATGAAGACCCGGAAAACAGATAAGATTAACATTTTCAATTTCTTTAATTACAGGGAATACCTGGACGCTGTTTATACCCAACTGAAAACAGCCCGGAAAGGATTCTCGCATCGTACTTTTGCCCGGGAAGCGGGAATATCCAGCCCGAATTATCTGTTTCGTGTTTTAAAGGGAGAACGTAATCTTACCCTGAAATATGTACCTCATTTTTGCAAAGCCTTAAAATTAACCGGCAATGAAATAAAATATTTCGAAGTACTGGTGCAGTTTAACAATGAGAAATCATCCCAGTCAAAGGAAGAGCTGCTCAGAAAATTATTGACATTACGATACAGCCAGAGAGAATATAAGATTGATGATAAAAAGCTCTTCTATTTCAGCAAGTGGTATTATCCTGTTATCCGGGAGCTGGTAAAAATAGTTGATTTCAAGGAAGATTATAATCTTCTCGCACGCAGCTGCGTCCCCCGAATCACAGCGGTGCAGGCAAAAAACGCCGTAAAATACCTGGTAAAGAACGGATTTGTTGAAAAAGGCAAAAACGGACGGTATACTTATGCTAACCCGGTTATTACGACAGGTCCGGAAGTTAATTCAACTATTTTGCTTAAATATCATAAACAGACAATACTCCAGTGTGCGGATTCGCTGGATTCTATAGAAATGGCAGAACGAGATATTTCTGCCCTGACGATGAGTGTATCTTTAAAAACATACAAAAAGATGAAAAAGGAGATACAGGGTTTTAGAAAACGTTTGCTTGCAATGGCAAGAGATGACAAAAAGGGAGAAGTCGTGTGTCACGCAGGATTTCAGTTGATACAGAAATCAAAGCCGTTCAAGAGAAAAACCAGATAGGTCAATGATATGAAAAACAGCCTTAATAAAAAAGTATTATTCCTTATATTATCATTAGCACTGCTGTTCATTGCAGGATTTAACTGCAGTACACATTTAGCTGACGGCGGTACTGAGGCTGGCAACGCGAATATTGTCGGTACAATTGTTGATGAATCCGGAAATCCCGTTGACAATGCGCTGGTGACACTCAACGAGAAATCTGATATCATTTTTTCTATTAAATATGATATTAATGCTACCTTTGACACCTCTGTATATTCTGATTCGAAAGGTGTATTTACCTTCAATCTGCCCGATTCGGGCATGTACCATATAACCGTTGAAAAGTACAAAAGATTCCTTGTGTTTATTGACAGTATACACGTTTTCGATACTGTCACAATTAACCTTCCACCAGACACGGTAAGGGAACCGGGGATCATCACCGGGACGGCCTTTCTGGAAGACACCACAGGTATAACCAACAAACAAATTCGTGTTATATGTAAGGAAAAAATGGATTATGCGGTTGATATTTCTCATGGTGAAGCTTTTATCTTTTCTGATATACCGAGAGGATTTTACAGTATTTTATGCTCTCCAGAATCCGGGGCGTTTTTACTAAAATGGTTAAAAGTCGAAGTGGCTCCCGGTGACACAAGCGATATGGGTAATATAATTCTTCTAAAGATTTCAAACTATTTGCTTTCATCAAATGTTATGACCAGCGATTTTAAAGGGCTTGACAATGTGCCGGTAAATGAAATTCCCGAATACACCTTTGTCGTTGCTCCTCAATCTATTAAAATAGCCAAGGTGAGGGTGTATCCGGAAGGAGAAACCATTACCGTTGAGGCGGCTATTAACGGGAACAGTGTCGTGCTTAACCACAAGGATGACTTTCCCAGGGGTAAAGATATAGGAGTATACCTAATTATTACCTTTCAAAATGGTGAAGATATCAGTATTGACTTTGATTCGGATCCGGAGAAGCGTTTTACAACAGAATATTAAACAGATAAATAAAGGAGAATTTTAAAGATTTTAATTTAATCTTTTAGTGCGGTTGAGCGCGGCTCAGCTAACGGCCCTGTGTTCACTTGACAGCTAAACAGAATCCGGTTTCTTAAAAGAGTGAATCCGCCTTCTGCCAAGCTGTCAGGCAAACACAGAACCGTGGATCTTCGCCCGCTTTTGCCAGAAAGTATCAGTATAGTTGAACAATAGTCTTTAATTTAAAATAAAAACTAAAAGCCTGAAAGGCTTTAATATACCAGCCCGGGGCGACGCCCCGGGAATGATGTGAAAAAAAAATCATTAAGCCCTGAAAGGGCGAAATAATAAGAAGCAAAGAAATATACAAGAAAATCAGCCCCGCATTATAATGGCGGGGATTAAGGAAGTTTCTTAGATGGAGGGGTTTATTGTGAAACAGGTAAGTGCTTTATTTATCGTTGATTTAGCTATAAATTCATATAGCCGGATTACCGCAGATGATTTTTCAGCAGGTAACGCAAGCTTTACTTTCCCTTACCAATCCCTTCCTCAATTGATCAGAAAGAATATACGGAAAATTCGTAACTCTTTTTTTTAAATTATTAACTAATGGAGGATTGTATGTTAAAACAAGTATTCGCGTGTTTTATCGCTCTCATGGCAATTTTTGTTATGTCATGTGACGAGACTCCTGCTGGAGCGGACGACATTCTTGCAACACCGGTAATTAGTATAACTCCTGATACGTCACAGTTAACCGTTTCGTGGGCTGCAATCGCGGAAGCTACTTCATACAATGTATACTGGGCCACAACTGCAGGAGTTACAACCTCATCGAATGTTTTTTCCAATATTACCGCAACCCAATGCATACATTCGGGCCTGGCAAACGGTGTAACCATCTATTACCGGGTATCAGCTGAAGGCGACAACATATTACCATCTCCTCTTTCAGAAGAAAAATCGGGAACACCCATTTCCACTGTTATTGAGCCGCCGCAAAATTTTGCAGCAGTTCCCGGTGATGAAATAGTCTCACTTTCCTGGAGCGTGAGCACCGGGGCCAACAGATATACAATCTACTGGGACACAACAACGGGAGTTACGGAACAGTCAAATACCATTGACAGTATAACGTCACTGGCGCATACACACTCAGGCCTGACAAACGGCAAAGCGTACTTTTACCGGATAGCTGCAAAAGATGCTGCCGGCGGTTCATCAGCTCTTTCAAATGAAGTCAGTTCAACGCCGTTAAACCCTGTTCCTGCACCAGAGAACCTTACCGCAACACCGGGTGATGCCTTTATCACACTTTCCATTGATCCATATTCCGGCGGCAAGAATCCTATATTCAGGATTTACTGGGCCACTACCGCCGGTGTCACCTCCAGTTCCGATACTGTTGTTGATCCAACCGGCAAAGGAATAAGCTTTCCCCATACAGTTACCGGATTAACAAACGGTACAGCTTACTTTTATCGGGCTTCTGCAATAGACTCCTCCACCGGAAAAGAGTCGGACCTTTCAAACGAAGCCGGTGCAACACCTTCCGATACTATCCCAATCGGTGTGCCGCAGGGTGTTACGGCAACAAAGGGCAATGCCCAGGTTACGCTTTCATGGAAGGCGGTTGTTGGTGCGTCGACCTATAATATTTACTGGGCAACAGATTCCGGGGTTACGACCAGTTCAGACAGTATATCCGGTATATCGAAGTTTCCTTATACCCATACAGGTCTTACAAACTTTACAACCTATTACTACAGGGTCAATGCGCAAGACACAAGCGGCAAAACATCAGACCTTTCAGTAGAGGTTAACGCAACTCCGGATACATCGGTGTCGGATTTAGCACCAAAGAATGTGGTTGCTACACCCGGAACCGGACAAATAATAATTACCTGGGACCCTGTCACTGGAGCTGATGGATATAACGTTTATGGAGGTACAGATCCCGTAATTGACTTAAAAAATCCAATAGCATCTGGTATAACTTCTACGACATATACCCATACCGGGCTTACCAGTGGAACGACCTATTATTACAAAGTTGCTTCTGTTTTTGGAAAGGATGTGTATTTGTCGAATATGGTGAGTGCGATACCGAGTAAGTAGATAATGAAAAGAAAAGGGAGAATATGCCGGGGGGCAAAGCCCCCCATAGAGAGCTAAATAACCTGAGGAACAGGATTTATAGTAACCTGAATCTGGCCTCTCCTGAACGTCGAGCCCAACTTCAGGTAACTATTTCCAGTCCCTCAGAACATTGGATCTCTCTATTCCCCTTTTAAAATCAAAATAAAAAGAAAGAAGAATATTAAAGAAAGAAATTATTATAACCTCACTCCCCAGCCCCCTCTCCTACCCGGGTTGTCGCTAAATTGAGATGGGGCAAAGGGGTTTAGACATTTTAAAATTAAAGAATGAAATAAGAAAAATTAGTTAGTTATAATTAAAGCTCTTTGACATTTCAGGTTTAATTTTCATTTTATGCACCTTTTAAGCGAATATTTACTTTGTAAGAGAGTGTGTAGTGTTGGCTACTAATTACACCACACTACATTACCTCCCGTTGCAGAGAATATGCGCCTTAAATTCCATACAATATCATGTATTATTGAGTCGCACTTGACTTTAGCCACACCTCTTCGGAGAAGCTGGGTAAAAGAACCGTTCTTTTTCAAGTCTCCTTGAAATGTTTCTGCTACATGTGAACGTTTTTTGTATAACAACAGACCTTGGGGGCTCTTGTAACGCTCTAATGTTCTTGTTTGTGCTGGCTTCTTTATGTCAATCTTGACCCGTCGATATCCTTTCTTACTTGTGGTACAATCATGTAATCGTTGACAACGAGAACACGCTTCCTTATTACTAAATACCATTATTGTGGTTTGTTTGTGTTTATCATAGTATCGCTCTTTTTCATACAATACAGCTCCTTCAGAGCAGTAAACACGATGTTCTGATTCATGATAATCCATAGTAATCGTATTGGCATGTTCTTCAGGGTTTCTTACTTGATTTTCATAGACACGTGTCGGCCCGGTAAGAAAAACTCCTTTATCTTCAAAATCACTGCATGTAGAAGCGGAAGTAAAGTTAGAATCTGCTACAGCTTCTGTGTATTTTTTGTCAAATTTTGAACAATTATCATTGGCTTGTTCAAATAAGGGAAGTGCTTTGTGTGGCTCATCATTGTACCCGTCAATATCTGATGCTATTAAAATATCTGCCTTTGGATCTGTTGCGGTAACCTTTAAGTAGCTAGCTGCAAACGAGTCATCCTTTTGCCGCATTAAATCAGAATCCGGATCAGTACTATTGATAACAGTGTTTTCTTCCTTTTTTGCTACTTTGGAAGCATCTTTGTCTTTAGTACGAGCATTTATTTTTGCCTGTAACTCTTCATGAAGTGTGCCTATCTGAGCTAATTTATTCTCAATGACCTTCTTTTCTGATTGCAGTTCTTCTGAGATGTCTTGTTCTTTAAGCTGAGATAAAACTTCAGTGAGGCGCTTTGATAACTGTTCCTTCTTAGTTTTCAGCCTTTTTTTGGTATAATTTTTCTTTTTCGAAGCGTTGGCTTTTAGAAAGAATCCATCTTGGTATAACGCTGTAAAATCTAAAAGCTTATTGTTATGGGCTAAATAAATCGTTTCAAGAAAAACCGCATGAATATCATCTTCATGCTCGTTAATGAAATCACTAATTTTGTCATGACTAATACGTTTACCATAGGTAAACAACCAAAAATCAGCATAGTGTTCTGTTGCATAATCAATGCGGTGAGCTGAATACATGCGGCTAAAAATCGAATACAAAAGCACTTTCAACATAAGCTTAGTATCTTTGGGTGCTCGCCCCTTTTGACCGGGGCCAACTTTATAGCGTGCTTCAAATGAAGATACATCTAAACCTGAAACAAATTTGTCAATATAACAGGCTGGATGATCTTCTGGCAACAAACTGCGATAGTGAATTGTACGAAATTCACCATCAGCACAACGGTTAGGAGCATCAAAATGATTTGCCATAGAATATCGATCCTGTTGAAGAAAAAAAATATGTCTTATTAAATCTCAACAGGTTAATATATATAATGTAATTGCATTTGTCAAGCTCTTTGTGAAACATTGTATGATATTTTACTCGTACACCCATCTCGCTATAGAAACTTTTAATTTAGCGACACCCCG
>JAUXBV010000411.1 GCA_030619215.1 Fibrobacterota bacterium
ATTCACCTGCCATTTGGCAACAAATGAACGCGGATTTACAATGTTTATCCTTGCCTCTTCAAACATTCGCATCAGGCCCCACTGTCCGGAGTACTTAAATTCGTCTACAACATCCTCATTTGCCAGAATTTTTAAGGAAATTTTCTTGGCGGTTGCTTCAACCGGCCAGTTAAATTTTACCTTACCACCTTCTCCTCCGTAGGGTATTTTGTGCTCGCTATCAGCAATAGCTAAAATGCCGCTATTCTTATTCTTTGCTTGAGGAGACATCGTTATCTTATGAACACGAAGCGTGCCATCCGTCTGAAAAAATATCTTTCTTATTCTTTCAGCCCATTTCAGGGTCTCAATTAACTTAGGGCTGAATCCCACCTCCACAGAACCTATTTTCTGCACCTGCCACCGGTTATCACTTTTAACAAAGAATGGTGAAAGCCGGCGATCATAAAAACCCCAGAAAATACCGGTAGAGGGCCGGAAAAAATCCATAACATCATCAAACAATGCCTCGTCGCCTTTACGTAAGAAAGGGTACCTCCCTGCAAGCCTGCTTGTAAACAGGGCGACAACATCCTTCTGCCATAAATCATTAAGCTGCTTTTTTAGAGCAATGGATACAGAGCCGGCTGTATAATCGATTGGTGATAAAAGCAGTTTTTCTATGGAATTAGCAATATCATCGGGCATTCCTGCCAATTCATTTTTTGTAAAAGTCCATGCGCTGAAAAGCGGATCCGAATCCTTACCGTTAAATACGGAAATAACATTATCACCTTCCAGGCTCTTCATGCCGGAAAGCTTTTCAGATAGTGTCAAGATTTTATCCCTGTAGCCTTCCAAACCACCCAATGCCCCTTTATCCGATCTGACAAACGACCTGAAAGGTTCAAGTGCATCGGCTAAATAATTGTCGCCCCTCTTTCTTTTTAGTAAAGAAGCAGGCTCTATACCAAGCTTTTTAAGCTTTTTCGTTTTTTTTGCAGCAAACTTAGAAACCGCTTTCGGGACCTTTATATCCTCCCCGGCGGAACCTTCTTTTATCCGCGTCAGCTCAGTAACCTTCTCAAAAAACTTCACCAGTTCAGACTGGTCACGTCCCAATTTCTGCAAGATTCTGCCACAGCGCTCCAGGTCTCCCAAAGGCTCCATTTTGACGGAAGAGACAAAGAGAAGCCACCTGTCTTTCACATCATTAAAGTAAACGTCTACCATATCCTGATACAGCTCTTTGGGATCAAGGTCTGTTTCAGGTATCTGATCCTTTGTGGTACCGAGCACCCAGTCAATCTTATAGGGGTCCTTGCTTACATCTTTCATAGCGCCGGAAATATACTGATCCCATCCTTCCTGGGTATATAGAAGGCTGATTGTGCTTTCCGATTGAAGCATACCGGCCCCGTCCAGCAGCTCATCCAGTGTGACCTGCTTTGCATCAGTTGACAGGCGGTCTACAACACTTTTATACAGAGCCTGGGCATTGGGCAGTCTGCATAGGCGTTTCCGTGCTTTAGAAACGATATGCTGGTTTTCCTGTACAAGCCTGAACTCTCCTTTTTTCAGAAATGACATATACAATCCAATATTATTCTGCAGAATTGTTTCGACATTTTCAGAGAGGCGGGATTTTCTTTCGGAAGAGAGCAGGGTGTTCTTCAAACATTCGAATAAGGCCGGGCCAAGTGAAGCGGTATCTATAAGATCCAGTTTGCCTGAAACTGCTTCCGATATTGATAAATATGCTTTTAAAAAACTATACAACTCATTATATTCATCTCCCGAAAGCTCCCCGAATGATTCGGTGTTATGCTTTATACGGTACTCAAGATATTTCATAGAGGGGGCTACGATATATTTCTCTACCTTTGTAAAATACTCTTTTTTAAGAGACTCAAAAACACGGTTTCCTTTATAAAAACCCAGTCCCATTGACAGAGAACGCCTCTGTCTTCAATCTCCTTGAGTTTGGATACGGTATTCCCCATACGTCCCAGCATTCTGTACGCTTCTGTCCGTGAGGACACTCTGCCTTTTATCCGGGTTATATCCCTCTTGACCTCATTGTTCAGGCTGATCGAATTTTTTGCGGATATAAAAACATACCAGCCGAAAACAAATGTTATAACAGCTACCACAGCAGCCAGGGTATAGTATCGTATCATCTCCTTCCGCGTCATCTTCTGTGTTTTCCTGACTAAAGACATTCCCGATGGAATCACGTCTTTAAAAAGGGAAGAGGTAAAAAACGAATTGATACTTTTCCTTCTAACCATTTGTGGCGGCGGTGTATCGGAAGCATCCGCCCTGTGTGGATTAAGCGGGTGGCTGATTATTGTCTGGCTTACATTTATCTGCTCTTCCTGTTCCCCAACCTCTCCCTCACCGTGGCTTTGACAACTGGTAAAATAGAATCCCCGGAAGACCGGCTTACCCTCATACGAGCTCGGCTTAAACAGCTCGGCGACAAAATTGGCAAGCTTTTCCTGAATACCCTCAAAATGGATAACAAAGCGGCAGATCAGCCGCCTTCTCCCTACATCCTTTTCCTTTGCCAGCATACGCAGGCGTATGTTTTTCAAGGAAGAGGAGAGGTACTCATATTCCTCAAAGAAGGTGTACCGAGGCAGGGCCTTCTGCTGCGCACCAGAAAGTGTGGCTCCCAGGATCTGTTCATTCCATTTACCGGCAGGGTCGCGGAACACGCTGTTAAAACCGGTAATTTCATCGCTCTTGCTGACTACTAAATAGACAGGGAATTCTATACCCCATACTGCTATTAACTCATCCAGGTCTTTTCTTATGGAGCCGGCAATCGCCTTGGCACCCTTGACATCTGCATCCAGAATTCTTTTTGCGTCAACCACGACAACAACGCCGTCAATAGCCCTTTCCGGGCGTACCTCGCGAATAGCACTCACTGCCGCACGCCATTCATCGGCGCTGTTATCCCCTATCATTCTGCCCGGTACATCAACCCATACCGCATCATTGCCGAAATTCCATACAATACCGCCTCCATCTTCCAGAACCACGCCATCTCTTTCCGAGGGGTACTTCACCGGAAAATGCAAACCTGAACCTGAAAGCAGCTGTGTCTTACCCGACTTTTCGGGGCCAAGTACAAGAAACCACGGCCGTTCGTACAGGGCACTCTTTTTAAGAAACCCCTTTCGGGTTACTGTTTCAAGGTAGCGTGATATTGCCTCATTTACCTCTCTCTTCACCCGCTCGTATACCACCCTGCTTCCTGCAATCGCCTCCGACTTTTTCCGCTTTGAGCTCCCGCTGAAAACGGTTACTGCCAACAGCCATATTAAAGCCGTACCCCAGCAGAGAGAAAAGCTCAGCCAGGTAATCCATGCCGGAAGCTTCAACAGGATGAAGACAACCAGAATTATAATACCAAGAACCGCTAATCCTATCCAGAATGGGAGTGCCCTTTTTATCTTCTTTTTCATTGTTAACCTCTATTGCTTAATAGCTTCATTAATTTTTGCTGCACTGACAGCCCCTTCCCGAATAATATCAATCCCCTCATTACCGGAAACATCAACCACTGTTGACGGAAGTGATTCCTGAAGTGTGCCGTCGTCAATCATTATATCAATTTTATCAGAAAAAATAGTATAAATAACATCCGGATCATTAACATATTCCGTACCGCTGATATTCGCACTCGTTGAATAGAGAGGCAGTGTGACATATTCGGTCAGCATCTGTAAAAAAGGGTGATCCGAAACGCGTATGCTCATCTTTTCCTTTGAACCGGAAACAGGCAGAATCAGTGTTAAATTCCCGGGCCAAAAGGTTTCTGCCAGGATTTCCGCGTTTCTGTTAAATACCAGCTTATAATCCGAGAAAAGGCTGAGACATCCCCCGATAAGAATCATGGGATTCTCCGGCTGCCGCCTCTTTGCATCAAATATTTTTTCCCGCACCTTCCCGGTTGCTATCCCGCCTATGCCGTAAATTGTTTCTGTAGGATAGACAAACAGGGAGCCCTGATTTATCTGTGCCATCACCCGTTCAAAGAGCCGTGGTGCGATGCTGCCGTCAATAATATCCTTTAGTTTCAGCCTCTCAGGCTTCATCATCACCAAACTGTTTTCTGTAATCTCTCATTTTATCCC
>JAUXBV010000197.1 GCA_030619215.1 Fibrobacterota bacterium
CCGCTTCAATAATGTCAACCTTCAACCTTGCCAGCTGCCGTGCAATGCGAATTTTCTGATTCATAGACAGGCTGGAAGGAAGACTTTGCTCGCCGTCCCTCAATGTTGTGTCGAATATAAATACTCTGTTTTTCATTGTGATTTACCCCTGATAAATTTATTTGTTTCCTTGCCTTCCGCCAACACCTTTTGTTTTCTGTGTAACGACTTTTGCTTTTTCCTTTGAGCGCAAGTTTCTGACGGCAGACCCTGCGCGCCACATTTCGGAATGTCCCATCTCCGATAACTCCCTGTCTAAAATCTCCTGATAATTCTTCCTGCCGCATGCGGAGATCACACGCCGCGTCTCTTTTCCTTCCTTTACCGATTTATATAATTGTTCAAATAACGGGAGTACCGCTTTTTTGAATTTCGGCTTCCAGTCAAGGGCGCCGCGTTGTGCTGTTGCGGAGCAGTTCGAGTACATCCAGTCCATACCCTTTTCGTCAACCAGGCGTATCAGGCTCTGGGTAAGCTCTTCCACGGTTTCATTGAAGGATTCGCTGGGTGAATGGCCGTGTTTGCGCAGCACGTCATATTGTGCTTCCATAATTGCCGCCAGAGCGCCCATAAGCACACCCCGTTCGCCGGTGAGGTCGCTGTACACCTCGTTTTCAAAGGTTGTCCCAAAGAGGTAGCCGGAGCCTATACCAATACCAAGTGCAAGGCAGCGCTGCTTCGCCCTGCCGGTTGCATCCTGGAAAACCGCATAGCTCGAATTGATTCCTGCGCCGGATAAAAAGTTTCTTCGCACCGATGTTCCGCTTCCCTTCGGTGCAACCAGGATAACATCAACATCACCGGGCGGTACGACTTTTGTCCGGTCTCTGTATACAATAGAGAAACCATGTGAAAAGTAGAGAGCGTCGCCGGGTTTGAGACGCTTCTTTATTGTCGGCCAGATTAGACTCTGTGCCGCGTCATTCACCAGCATAGAGATAATGGTGCCTTTTTCCGCGGCCTCTTCCAGGTCAAAGAGTGTTTTCCCCGGTTTCCACCCGTCTTTTACGGCACGACTCCAGTCTTTCTTAAATGCCTTTGCCTGGCCGACAATGACATTAATGCCGTTGTCCTTCAGGTTCAGCGACTGCGCCGGTCCCTGTACACCGTATCCTATAACCGCGACGGTCTCATTCTTCAGAATTTTTCGTGCTTTGGCAATAGGAAATTCCTTTCGTACCACCACATTTTCTTTTACGCCACCAAAGTCAATTACTGCCATAGGTTATCCTTTTTTTATTGTTGTTATAGTTAAAACATTCTCAGTTCTTTGCCTCTGCCATTGCTATTTTTCCCGACCTGATCAGCTCCTTTATACCATAAGGCCGTACCAGCGTAATAAAATTATCTATTGTTGAACTTGTCCCTGACATCTCCACAATAATGGATGATGATGAAGCTGATGCAATTTTGCCGTTGAAGGTATTGATAAGCGTTAATATTTCCTGGCGGCTTCCCTTTGTTGTGTGGATATTGGTAAGCATGAGCTCCCTGTCAATAACAGGCTCATTGTGAAAATCTTTAACCTTTATAACGTCAATAAGCCGGTTAAGCTGTTTCACAACCTGCTCAAGGATATTTGCATCCCCGCTTACAACAATGGTCAAGTGTGATATGGTCGGGTTTTCCGTTATACCACAGGCGATACTGGAAATATTATATCCCCTGCTTGAGAACAACCCGGCAATACGGGAAAGCGCGCCGCTGTGATTTTCTACGAATAAAGAGATAGTGTGCAGACTCATTTTTCCTCCATTATCTGATCAAGGGATTTTCCGGCGGGAACCATGGGAAATACATTTTCCTCTCTTGACACAATAAACTCCATAATAGCAGGCCCTTCAATTTTCAAACCTTTCCTGAGAACCGGAAGCATCTCTGAGGGCTTTTCCGCCCTGAAGGCCGGAATGTTGTAGCTTTTGGCTAATGCAATAAAATCGGGCACATATTTTTTACGGCATTTTTCAGGCTCTTTACATTCACCACACGTATTGTCCTCCATAAGGCAGGTTGAGCTATAGCGTTTGTTATAAAAAAGCTCCTGCCATTGCCTCACCATACCGAGATATCCGTTGTTTAAAATAACCACCTTGACAGGAATGTTGTTCAGTGAGATTGTTGCCAGCTCCTGTATGTTCATCTGAATAGAGCCGTCTCCAGCAATGTCAATAACCGGTTTGTTCAATCCAAGCGCCGCGCCCATTGCCGCGGGCATACCGTATCCCATGGCACCCAGGCCGCCGGAGCTGAGAAGCGTCCTCGGTTTTGTATAGCGATAGTAATGGGCCGCCCACATCTGATTCTGCCCGACCTCTGTTGCGATAACCGCTTCCCCCTTAGTCTCTTTATATATAGCTTCAACAACAGCCTGGGGCTTTATCTCCTCCTTTGACTTGGGATAGGAAAAAAGTGCCCTGCCTTTCCATTTGGAAACCTGCCTGTTCCACGCCGCATAATCGCCCGGCTCAATGATTTTGTTAAGCTGGGTAAGGATGTTTTTTGCGTCTCCCACAACAGGAATATCAACTTTAATGATTTTTGAGATTGCAGCAGGATCAATATCCATATGAATAATCTTTGCATAGGGTGCGAAGTTGTTTACATCGCCGGTAACGCGGTCGTCGAAACGGACTCCAATAGAGATGATAAGGTCTGAATTATGCAGGGTGTAGTTTGCCGCTTTTGTTCCGTGCATACCGGGCATACCGAGAAAGAGCCTGTGTGTTCCGGGAAATCCGCCAAGGCCCATGAGTGTTGTGGTAACCGGGATGTTTGTCTTTTCAGCAAGCTCAAGAAGCTCATTATGCGCGCCGGAGATGATAATTCCCCCGCCCGCAAAAATTACCGGCCTTTTTGCCCCTTTAATTAATGACGCAGCCCTTTTTATTTGCTGCGGATGCCCCACGATGTTCGGTTTATAACTGCGAATAATGACCTCTTTGGGGTATTCATAATGTGCAAGAGTAGCCTTTGAAATATCCATTGGTATATCGATAAGAACAGGCCCCGGGCGGCCTGTGCCTGCAATGTAAAAAGCTTTTTTTATGGTACAGGGCAGCTCCTTGATTGTCTTTACCAGAAAGTTGTGTTTTGTTATGGGGCGGGAAATACCGACCATATCAGCTTCCTGGAATGCATCGGTTCCAAGAATCGGTGTGCTCACCTGGCCTGTGATTGCAACGACTGGTATGCTGTCAAGATAAGCCGCGGCTATGCCGGTAACCAGGTTGGTTGCACCGGGGCCCGATGTTGAAAGACAGACTCCGACCTTGCCGGTAGCCCGTGCATACCCGTCCGCGGCATGCGCTGCGGCCTGCTCATGGCGGGTCAGTATCACTTTAACCTTTTTCGCACCGTAGAGAGCGTCAAAGATCGGGATTACCACTCCGCCCGGATAACCGAAGATAAGGTCGACCTTTTCCTGTATTAAAGCATCGACTACTATTTGCGCACCTGTCATTTTCATTGTGGTTCCTCAATGTTAAATTTTACCATATCATACGGAATTCATGCCACATAATAAAAAAAGCCCGCTTCTTTCGGGGAAGCGGGCTTTTTTTATTATTGTCTGTTTAGGTACTACAAACCCGTTTCCCCTCCTTGATTGTTTAGGAGGACTATAATAATAATCACGACAGATAATATGGTTGATAAAACGGATTTTGTAGCTTTCATGTTGTATAATATAACGAAAAAAAATTAATAATGCAATATTTTTTATCGGTTCTGTCGGTAAATTTCTTTATGGAAAATATGTGCGGTTAATTTTTTTTTAAAGAATCACTATTTCAGGGGGCACTCTGTACCGTAACATCGTAAAATACGCTGGTAAGTTTTGTTACGGGAAAGACAGGGTTTTCTCAGGGATACTAATGCGGAAAAAGCCGGTCGGTAACCTCAAAGAATGAATAGGGATGGTCTTCATCTTTAACAGCATAGCATTTGTCAGGCAGCAGCGGCAAGTGCGCATTAAAGTAATGATTAAACAAAACCCGGAATGAATTGACCGGAGTAATTGTCGGGTAGAGCGTGCCGGTGTCAATATCCGGCATGTAGTAGGCGTTAAGAATTCCCAGTTTCTGTTTTAATTCCCGATCACTGACGCGGGCATAGCGAAATGTTTTATAGGAGGCAGGGGTCTTCTGATATTCCGAGGGAAAGGGCCCTTCATCAGACTGCAGAATAATTATCGGCTTCGGCGAGGACTTGTTTATAAGGGAATCAACCAGCGCAAGGATTCTGTTGTTGGTAAAACGCAGTTGTTCAATATACTGTTCATTCAATGACATCGTTTGTTTCGCCCGATCCGATAATACCGCCCCATTTCTGTCAAAAATATAGGGAAGATGAGGCAGCAGGAAGTGGGCAAATACAAATGTCGGTTTTTTTAGAGCCGGGATAGTTTTTATTTTTTCAAATTTAAACAGGATAGATCTCCTTGGCGTTGTGTATGCATTAAGCAGGCCCAGCTTCTCTCCTAAAGGATACAGCGCGGTTGACCGGTACAGGGCCATGGTAAACTCGGGAATCATATAATTGTTCAAGTTGACATCTGCAATTTCAACCCGCCGGGTAAATATATGGTATGATCCGAAATGAATGTATCGATACCCCAGTGATTTCAGTATCTTCCCCACTATATGATTGTTCATCAGGTTATACAACGGTATTTTATTCTTTTCATCTTCTCCGAGACACTCATGCAAGTAGCCTATATACTGCATATTCAGCGATGAGCTCAGGGAGAGGCTTGTGCGTGGATAGTTTGCATAACTTTCGGATGCAATATAAAACCCCCGTTGCCGCAGGGCCGAAAGAAAGGGGCTGTTGTCAAAATTATATACCGTTTTCAGCGTGGGTGCGCCGGCATAACGGTCCAAAACGATATAATAAATATCCCGCATTGGCTGTTTGATTGACTGTACCGATACTAACGGGAAGGCGGACTGTTCCCGGAGGTTGCCAGGTGCGGTTTTATTGGCAAAAGAGGCGAAGATAATAGTTATAACAGGAACAATAACAAGCAGTAAACCGAACACATTTGCATGGTAGGTGACCGGCTGCGCTTTGGAGCGGTTTTTTAGCAGTGCCACGGTGCCGGCGGAAAAAATACAGGTCCATATAAAGAGTGTAATTTCGTTACGGCCGATTATCCTGCCGAACAGAGTGAATGAAAAGTCCCATATCAGCTCACAGAAATAGCCATAGGAGAAAAAGAGAAATATTCCAAGGGAGGCTATAAACGCCGCAATATGCCAGTCTTTAACAATAATTTGTAAAATAGAGAGGACAATGCCAGCGGCAGCAGTTACCACAAGTAAAACAATTAGCAGTTCAACAATAGACCAGAGCTCGTGGATATTAACTGATAAAAGAATCAAAACCGGCGAGACGGCAAAAAGGAAGGGGTGAAGAACCGGATTGTTTTTCATAACCATATAATATCATAAATCCCCCTGAAATTACAGAGACGCTTTTAATATATTCGTTTTTTACTTAGGGATTTATTCAATTATTATTTGTTCAGAATGTTTAACTTATTTCGTCCTGGTCCTCGTGCTCGTCCTTCGTCCTCGAAAATTTAATCGTTTTAAGCAGTCGAGGACGAGGACGAGGACGACGACGAGAACGATGGACGATTTGTTAATGTTGAACATATACTAATTACTGCTTTCTACTTCCCACCAGCGGAAGTCATTATCAGACCATTTGAATATGTTATAAAACGAGATAAAAATTCACCATTGTCCAATAGCTGAGGTGAAGATAGATAACAGGGTTAACAATGTGATGAACCATTTGTTATTAATCATTTTATTTATTTCCTATTCACCCCCAAGACTGAAAAGAAATTTCACCTGAAACCGGTGGGTATAAAATCTCTCTTCGTAATCAATGGCTTCCAATGGCATGTCGCTGGCGTCTTGATATTTAATGGGTTTCCAAATCCGGTACGAATAGGCAATGCTTAAGCCCATGCTTCTTGTAAGTCTGTAATCAAATCCGGCCCCCAGGTTAAAGTTCGGGCTCCACACCTTAAGGTTTTTTCCGGAATAACTTATCGTTGAAACTGCCTGGTTATGATCCTCCGGAAGAACTGTTTCCTCTTCCAGGTGCATGTAATTTATACCGCCGCCACAAATGACAAAGGGAGATAGCCGGTTTCCTATTTGTCTTACTAGGTGCATATCCAGGTTAAAACCTATATGTTTAAACAGGTTTTTTGAGGAGAAGTATAGAATAGGGTCACTGTAAATATCTGCGAGTGTGTCCTCGACACTTTTACCAAAATGAAACATACCTTCTATCTGGAATCGTAACCAGGAGGAGGCATAATATCTTTTCCCAAGGGTGAACCCGTACTGAAACAGGTTTTGCTTCGCAATATCCTGACGTTTTTCAACTGATTCAAACAGGTACGAACCTATTCGTCTGCTGTAAAGGATGTCTCCCCCGGCGAAATATAACAGATCATTGTCACTGCTTTTGGAAGAGGCGGGGAATGCAGTGGTGGTAAATCCTGTGCTCAGGATTATAATTACAAGTACCGTTACATATTTTATATAATAGTGAGTTAATCGGCAGGTCATATTAGATATGCCCTGTCCGCTTC
>JAUXBV010000119.1 GCA_030619215.1 Fibrobacterota bacterium
GATTCAAATGGGAATTGAGATAAATTAATGTATCTATTAGTAAAGAATTATAATGATATATTTCCCTATATTTTCATTTTATGAGTTTATACAATAACATGACATTATCACATAATCAAGAAACATTCAGGTATCAATCCGGCTAAAATAACTTTCCCGGATAAAAACCGTCATATACCTTTATAAAAATCTTTTTTAAAACAGTACCTATATTTTATTATATTAAATCGTGATCGGTAATAAACGTCCCTATTATTCACGAGGTTCATATGAGCAATAAAAAAGTCAGACGTCCATTCAGAAACTTTTTCATTAAAAGATCATTACAATTCAGAATAATTTCTGTAATCCTCTTTAGCGTTTTTCTTACGTCATGTATAACAACACTCATTCTCTCCGTTATATATAACTCAAAATCACAGGAAGGGAATTACTATTACATGAGTAATAATATAATGGAGGACCTTGAATTGACAAGCATACTCGGCACGATTTTACCTGCCATAATAACGGCACAGGTCGTCAGCCTGGTTATTGCTATTGCCATCGGCTTGTTCTCTTCCCGTAAAGCTGCGGTACCGGTTTACAAACTGGAGAAATGGGCCACGCAAATTAAAAAGGGGAGATTAAAAACACATATAGGCTTCAGGGAGATAAAAGAGATGAAAGATCTTACCATTCAATGTAATGCTCTTGCAGATACCTATACGGAGATCTTCTCAGATATTGACCGGTCACTGTCAAATATTATTGCGGACCCGGTCTATAAATCTCAAACACTATCCAACGAAATAGCAAATATACAAAAGATACTCGCAAAGCTTGACTACAAGGATTAGCTCGCTCAGCTAAACATGTCTTTAGCACGGTCAAAAACATTCTTTGGCTTTTTTTCCAATTCCGCTATTTTTTCAAAGAGTTCCCGCTGCTCACGGTTAAGCTTTGGAGGGGTGTTAACGTGCACTTTTACCAATTGATCACCCCTGTGGTGGCCGTGGATTACCGGCAATCCTTTTCCACGAAGCCGGAATATCTTTTCCGATTGTGTCCCTGCCGGTATTTTCAGGCTTACCTTTCCGTCAATACTAGGGATTGTTTTTGCCGTTCCAAGGGCAGCTTCCGAAAAGCTTATCTCAATTGTACAAAAGACATCAATCCCGTGGCGTTCAAAAAAGTCATCTTTTTCTTCTGTAATAAGAACGATGAGGTCCCCGGGAGGGCCGCCACTCAATCCAACGTCTCCCTGGCCGGGGACTGAAATGTAATTGCCTTCAGTAACCCCTGCTGGAATATCAACTGAAACAGTTGTTTCTCCGGTCTTCCTTCCGCTTCCGCCGCATTTTCCGCACGGATCCCTGACAACACTCCCCTCACCGTGACATGCGGGACAAATCATCTCCTGAACAACCTGCCCGAACAGCGAACTCGTAAGACGGCGAACACGCCCTGCTCCCCTGCACTGAGAACACTCTATCTTTTTACCGCTCTTTGATCCTGTGCCGTTGCATTCATCACATTTTATTTTTCTACGGACCTTTATTTTTTTTGTAACACCCTTGTCAATTTCCTTAAGTGTCAATTTTAACCGTATCTGCAGGTCATTACCGCGTATACCGCCCGAACGCCTTCTTCCGCGACCTCCTGATGCGCCAAAGCTAAAAAAATCTCCGAACAAAGAATCACCGCCAAAATCCTGCATAAATGCACGAAGTGCATCGGAAAGGTCAAAACCGCCGAAACCATAACCGCCGAAACCACCTGAAGCACTGTCAAACGCAGCATGACCGAACTGATCGTACTTTGAACGCTTATCCGGATCTTTTATAATTTCATAGGCTTCTGTAGCTTCCCGAAACTTTTCTTCCGCGCTCTTGTCGCCCGGGTTTTTATCCGGGTGATACTTAACTGCAAGCTTGCGGTATGCCTTTTTTATATCAGATTCACCGGCATCCTTCGAAAGACCCAGCACTTCATAGTAGTCTCTTTTTGCCATATTATTTCTTTTATTAATTGATCTTTATTGAAACGAAAGAGTAAATGCGTGAATGTGTTAATGCGTATAAGTATAAAATATTTTTTTCGTATACATTATTTGTATACACATCCACGCATTTACTCAATAACTATTTGTCATCGTCAACAACTTCAAAATCAGCGTCCACAGCGCCATCCTTCTTGTCACCGCCGGTATCTGCACCGGTGTCAGTACCCGCAGTCTGTGCATCGCCTGCGGCCTGCGGCCCTGCATCAGATCCCGGGCCCGCGCCTGCGCCCTGTGCACCCTGAGCAGCAGCCTGTTGTTTATAAATTTCTTCCGCCATTTTGTGAGATGCCTGAGTTAATGTCTCCATACTCTTTTTTATAGCTTCGATATCGTCGCCTTTTGCTTTCTCTTTCAGATCATCAAGGGCGGATTGAATTTTTCCTTTATCTTCGTCCGAAACCTTATCACCAACCTCTTTAAGCGTCTTCTCTGTCTGAAAGATCATATGATCAGCATTATTCCTTACATCTACCTTTTCCCTTTCTTTCTTATCATGTTCAGCATGCGCTTCCGCATCCTTAACCATTTTCCGGACTTCCTCTTCTGACAATCCGCTTGAAGACTCTATTTTAATCTGTTGTTCCTTGCCTGTTCCAAGATCCTTTGCACTAACATTCAATATTCCATTATTGTCAATGTCAAAAGACACCTCAATTTGAGGTACACCGCGAGCTGCAACAGGTATTCCAACAAGATCAAATTTACCGAGCAGCCTGTTATGAGCAGCCATTTCACGCTCGCCCTGATATACCATTATAGATACTGCGGGCTGATTATCCGAGGCCGTGGAAAAAACCTGGCTTTTTTTAGTGGGGATTGTTGTATTACGTTCTATAAGCTTTGTAAAAACACCGCCAAGAGTCTCTATACCGAGAGATAGAGGGGTTACATCCAGAAGGAGCACATCCTTTACAGACTCATCACCGCCCAGAATTGCACCCTGAATTGCAGCACCGACAGCAACGACCTCATCTGGGTTTACTCCCTTATTGGGTGCCCTGCCAAAAAGCTCCTCAACTCTTTTCTGGACGGCAGGGATACGGGTCGATCCTCCTACCAGGATAACTTCCTTGATTTCCGAAATGTTGATCTTTGCATCGACAACAGCTTTTTCACAAGGTTCTACCGTACGCGCGATCAAATGTTCGACCAGAGCCTCAAATTTTGCCCTGGTGATAGCGACATCGAGATGTTTCGGGCCACTTGCATCCGCGGTTATGAACGGCAGGTTGACATTGGTCTGCATCGCTGTTGACAACTCACATTTTGCTTTTTCCGCTGCCTCTTTCAGGCGTTGAAGAGCCATACGATCCTGCCTGAGGTCAATACCATTCTCCTTTTTAAATTCATCCGCTATGAAGTCAATAAGGACCTGGTCGAAATCATCACCGCCGAGGTGGGTATCGCCATTCGTTGATTTTACTTCAAACAAACCTTCTCCAATTTCAAGTATTGAAATATCAAAAGTACCGCCACCAAGGTCAAATACGGCAATAGTTTCGCTGGTTTTCTTATCAAGACCATAGGCAAGAGATGCAGCAGTCGGCTCGTTAACGATTCTCTTTACGTCAAATCCTGCAATCCTTCCCGCATCTTTTGTTGCCTGCCGCTGGGAATCATTAAAATAAGCAGGGACTGTTATAACCGCTTCCTTAACCTCCTGGCCAAGGTAATCTTCGGCAGCTTTTTTAAGATACTGCAGGACCATTGCTGAAATTTCAGGTGGAGTATAATCCTTATTATCTACATTCACCTTCACCACCTCCGAAGGCCCGCCAACAATCTTATAAGGAACAATCTTCTCTTCCGATTCAACCTCATTATGCCTCCGCCCCATAAACCGTTTGATTGAATAAACGGTGTCAGTCGGATTGGTAATAGCCTGGCGACGTGCAATTGAGCCTGTCAACCGCTCGCCGCTTTTACTGAAAGCTACTATAGAAGGCGTCGTTCTTCCTCCTTCGGAGTTCGGAATAACTACCGGTTTTCCACCTTCCATAACAGCTACGCATGAATTGGTTGTTCCCAGGTCAATGCCTATTATTTTCCCCATTTGGTCCTCCTTTAATCTGATTTATACTAAATGTTAATTTTTATTTTCAAAGGCTAACCCAGCAGAGCTGGATAAGATTCTCTAGGTCTGATTTATCTACGAAAAAAAGTAGATAATTCAGACATAGAATCTAAATTATTCAGAAGCCGCCTCTTCCGATATTTCCTCTCTATCCTCATTTTTATCTTTATTCTCTGCTTCCGGCGGTACTCCGGCAGAGACAATTACTTTCGCATGCTTAATAACATGGTTCTTCAGTTTGTACCCTTTTTCATATATTTCAATAATATGATCCTCTTCTATTTCATCATGAGGCGTTTTCATCATTGCGTTATGTATCTCGGGGTCAAATTCATCCCCTACTTCTGTAAAGACTTCGAGTCCGTTCTTCTTAAGATTCTCATCCAGTTTTGTAAATATTAATTTCATCCCTTCAAGGAAAGTTATATAATCTTCATTTTCACCTGCCATAGCAAGCGCTCTTTCAAAGCTTTCCCGAACCTCGATGATATCACGCATGAGTCGTTCATTGGCAGATTCTACCAGACGTTCATACTCTTTGCTTGTACGGCGCTTATAATTATCAAACTCTGCCATCAATCGAATATATTTATCTTTCTGCCTCTCCAATTCCTCTTTGAGGGCTTCGATTGGATCCTTGCTTTCTTCTTCGGCAGTTTCCTCTTTTTCAACAGCGACCTCTTCCTTCTCTTCTTTTTTTAGCCCTTCTTCTTTATCTGTCTCTTTTTGGTCTTTTGCAGCGCTGTCCTCTTGCTCAACAATTTCTCTCTCAATCTCCTTTTTCTTTTTCTTCATGTAATCCCTCGCTCTATAATCCTATTAATTGAATTGTTGACAATAAATAGCTTCATTCTTTATAAAAAGTAAATCTAAAATTATTTATATAATTCTCCAAGAACTTTCGATGTGTATTCAACCGCTGAAATGAGAAGCGGATATTGCATTCTTTTGGGGCCGATAACACCAAGTGCTCCTTTCATATGGCCTATCCGATATGAGGTCTTGACAATACTAAATGAGCTAAACCTTCCCTTTTCTATTTCACCGCCGATAGCAACAATAACGCGGCTGCTCGTATCATCCTCTTCTCCAAACATATGTATTAAAAGACTTTTCTCTTCAAGAATTTCTATTATGGAGCTAACCTGCTGTTTATTAAAAAATTCCGGTTTCAAAAGGATATTTGTTTTTCCCTCGGTAAACACCTCGCTGGAAGTGCTCTTTTCAAGAATCTTTTGTATTGATGGGATAAAAAGTTTAATAACACCTAAAACGTATGTTTTCACATCTGAAAAAGCTTCACCCTCTTTAAGAAATATCTCCTGTAACGACATGCCATAAAATCGATCATTAATAACCTGGCATGCTGCTTCAATATTTTTCTGCTCAATTCCTGTCGATAACTCTACAATAATGCTTTTAACAAAACCGGAATCGATAGTAAGGTTCATCAGGTACCGCTGATGTCCGATTTCATGAATATGGAGGTGCCTAAAAATACCGCTTTGCAACTCCGGTGAAAGTATCACGCCCAGCTGGTCGGTTGCCCTGCTCAATGCCTTTGACGTTGCCTCCATGAGCAAATGTAAATCAGACGGCTCTACCTTGGAAATATCAGTCCGTATCTGCTCTTGTATATGTTTCGGCAGCATTGCCATTTTTATCATCTTGTCGACATAGTGACGGTACCCACTGTCTGTCGGTACACGCCCTGCAGAGGTGTGCGGCTGAAAAATAAATCCTTTCTCTTCCAAATCACCCATGACGTTGCGAATGGTTGCCGGAGAAAGGTTAAAGCCTTTCTGCTTTGAAATAAAACGGGATCCTGTCGGCGATGCGGTCAGGATATAATTCCTGACTATCGCCTCCAAAACATGAATTTCCCGTTCGGTTAATGTTACCGTTTCCATAATAGATCAGAAATGCCATGGGAGTCGTACTCCCACGGCATTAAATTGGCTTATATCTTTAATATTACCATGGGAAGCATACATTTACATCATGCCACCCATACCGCCCATGCCACCCATACCACCCGGCATACCACCACCCGGCATCTCTTTATCATCCGAGGGCTTCTCTGCAACAATACATTCGGTTGTCAGAATAAGTCCTGCAATACTTGCGGCATTTTCAAGAGCTGTACGGGCAACTTTAGTAGGATCAATAACGCCGGCCTTTTCCAGATCTTCAAAAGTATCGTTATAGGCGTTATAGCCGAAAGCACCTTTCCCGGCCTTTACTTCATTTGCGACCACGGAGGCTTCTTTGCCAGCATTTGCGGCAATCATACGGAGCGGCTCTTCTATTGCCTTACGAACAATATCAACTCCGATCTTCTCGTCACCTTCAACCTCAACACTATCCAAAGCTGGGGCAGTGCGAAGGAACGCAACGCCGCCGCCGGTAACAATACCTTCTTCGACCGCTGCACGGGTTGCGTGCAGAGCGTCTTCCACGCGCGCCTTCTTTTCTTTCATCTCTGTTTCCGTTGCTGCACCGACATTAATAACCGCAACACCACCGGCAAGCTTTGCCAGACGTTCCTGAAGCTTTTCTTTATCATAGTCGGAGGTCGTATCTTCAATCTGCTTACGGATCTGGTTGATGCGCCCCTTGATATCCTCGGTTTTTCCGGCGCCTTCAATAATAGTGGTATTCTCTTTGTCTATGGTAATACGTTTTGCCTTGCCCAGCGAATCTATCGTTGTGTTTTCAAGCTTGAACCCGGCTTCCTCTGATATTACGATACCACCGGTAATCACTGCGATGTCCTCAAGCATTGCCTTTCTGCGGTCGCCAAAACCCGGAGCCTTGACACTGGCAATCTTGAGTGTTCCGCGAAGTTTATTGACAACAAGAGTCGCCAGAGCTTCACCTTCGATATCTTCGGCAATAATAAGAAGCGCTTTACCCATCTGTGCAACCTTCTCAAGAAGCTGAAGAAGATCTTTCATAGCGCTTATCTTTTTATCATGGATAAGAATCAAAGCATCATCAAGAGTCGTTTCCATGGTCTCAGGATTGGTAACAAAGTAGGGTGAAAGGTAACCGCGGTCAAACTGCATACCTTCGACAATATCAAGGCTGGTGTCCATACCTTTAGCTTCTTCTACGGTGATAACACCATCCTTACCAACCTTTTCCATGGCATCTGCAATAAGGTCGCCAATTTCCTGATCGTTATTTGCAGAGATCGACCCGACCTGTGCAATCTCTTTTTTACTTCCGGAAACGGTCCTGGAATTTTTTGTCAACTCAGCGACCACAGCTTTGACAGCCTTTTCTATCCCGCGTTTAAGAGCCATGGGATTTGCACCGGAGGTAACATTTTTGATACCCAGCCGGGCGATGCACTGCGCAAGTACTGTTGCTGTTGTTGTTCCATCTCCCGCAATATCGGAAGTCTTTGTTGCCACTTCCTTAAGCATTTGCGCACCCATATTTTCGAATTTGTCTTCAAGCTCAATCTCTTTTGCAACGGTTACGCCGTCTTTTGTAACGGACGGTGAGCCGAAGCTCTTGTCAAGAACTACATTCCGGCCTTTAGGACCCAATGTAATCCTCACAGCATTGGCAAGAATATCAACTCCCTTGAGAAGTTTATCTCTTGCATTAGCTTCAAATGCTAATTGCTTGCCTGCCATAATGGTTAACTCCCTTCATTCTTTAATTGAAATTTATTATTTGATTTACTTTGATACTCAGAATTAGCGGTAGACAATTTAAATTACAGCCATGACATCACTTTCTCTCATGATAAGATAGTCTTCACCTTCAACGGAAATCTCCGTTCCTGAATATTTGCCGTAAAGAACCTTATCGCCATTTTTCAAAGTCATTGCAATTTTCTGCCCACCATCAGAAATTTTGCCTTCTCCTATTGCAACGATTTCACCCTTCTGAGGTTTCTCTTTTGCATTATCAGGGATGATAATCCCTCCCTCTGTTTTCTCTTCAGCCTCTAAAGGCCTGACAAGTACTCGATCTGCCAAAGGTCTTACATTCATACATCCTCCTTAGTTATTAAATTTTAAAGGTTAATGATATATTATATCATTCTACGATACGTTTTTAAATTCGATTTATTAGCAC
>JAUXBV010000437.1 GCA_030619215.1 Fibrobacterota bacterium
ATTTTCCATAAAACAGCATGATATCATCATCAGAGAGATATTTTTTATGTGAATTAGCTATATAAAGGGGAATTTCGGCATCTTTGCAAAAAAGGCGATAGGACTTAAGCGGTACCTTGCCAATAGGCACACCAAGCTTTTTAAGTTCGCTGCCGCTGATCACGTAAATTCCATCAATGTATAACCCCATACGGACGCCGGAAGTATAAGGGATAGAAGGTTTTGTTACAGGCGCTCGTTTTAGAAATGTCATTATTACCGGTATTTTGATAATACAGTTTTTTATATATGAATAATCTTTTGATAAACCGGTTTTAATAATCGGCTGGTCATACGTAAGAGTGATTATTCCCCCGGTTTCATTATCCTGATTTTGATATTTTCCATCTATTTGAAATGTAATAGAGAACCACTGAAGGAAGTCTTTGCCTTTCCAGCCGTTTGACAGTTTTTTTAAACAGTTGCCTTTACATGAAATACCGGAGGTTCCGGTAATACGTCCCGATATAGTTACTGAAGGCTGGGAGGTAACAGCAAAGAATAGAGTCTTTTCTGATTTAAAAGGTGATTTATTGACTTTATTAATAGTAAATGAGATTTCTGCAGAACTTGCGGTAAGGGAAACAACCCGGTATTTTGCAGCAAGGGAATGCAATGCAAAAGATACAATAATTATAAAAATGACCCGGAAAGATTGTCTTATGTTAATAAATAAATTACTTGACATAGAAATTTCTTATCGCAACTGATAATGCATCATCCCCGGTAATACTACCACCCTGTATTATTAAAAAAGCTCCCCAAAAGTATACGCCGGAATAAAGTGGTAAAAGGGATGAGGGAAGGCTTCTTTCATAAGGCGGGACGCCGCCACCGGTATAATCTTTTATCGTGTCTGATACCCATAAGGTAGAATCACTCAACCATAATACAACATAGGTTTTAATCGGATTAAATATTGACGGAACCTGCCACTTAAAGTTGACGGGCTGGTTTGGTATTGTATCTATTAGCGGCGATAGTAAATCAACAAGAGCTGCAAGTGATACGGTACATACAACAGAAGTGTCGCCGGGACGTCCGTCATCGATGCTGTCGACGGCAAAGATACGGTAAAAAATAAGCCTGTCTTTTTTACGGTTATCAGCATCAATAAATTTATATGTCGGATCATAGAGTTCGTTAACATCCGCCGGAATATTGGTGATTTTTGCCGGAAAGCTGTCAATGTCAACCTGACGTATAATTTGATAACTGATTACCGGAATTGTATCTGTGGAGTCCGGTGTCCATTGTAAATAAATCATTTCGTGATATTCATCATCAAATTGCCTGGCAACTGTTTCGTAATTGGTAAAAATCGGACTTGACAGGCGATCAGGGCGAGGCGGGTCTATGGTAGGACAGGTAGAACCGAGAAGTAACGGAAGAAATGCTCCGAGAACGGATACTATTACGGAAGGCCTCATTATTGTTGCCTTTGAAAAGACTCAAGTATACTACATGCTGCAATCCTGTCTATGTTCTGTTTATTGCGCCTTTGTTTCTTTTTTTGAAAACGAAGTATCTGTTGAGCATGTATTGTTGAGAAACTTTCATCGATAAAATGCACCGGAATTTTTAATTGTGCTGCATCAGTAAGCTGTTTGGCAAAGGTACGAATTTCCCGCGACATTGCAGTCTCTTCATCATTCGGGCCCAGCGGTATGCCGAAAACCAGCGCATCAGGTGATTCTTTGATGATTAAATCAGTTAGTGCTAAAATTGTGTCTGGGCATTTATTACGGTCAATGGTTGCACATCCCCGTATGTATTCTCCTGTTAAATCAGTTGCTGCAATACCGATTCTACGTCTGCCGTAATCTATCCCAAGAAGTTTCATCAGTTATTTTCGCCCATTCAAAGAGAATACTGCGCGTGTCAACAGAACAGTTTGATGATTTAGGTTTCCTGCCATGCACAAAATAAAATTGGCCGCTTCCCAGATTGAGAATATCAAAAACCGCCTTTTCTCCGGTGCGGTGCTTTGATGCTGCGTATATTATTATACCATTATTGAAGTAGATAATGCCACTTGGTTCTTTATCTTCAATAAGGAGACACCCTGTTTTGTTGCCAATTTCAACAAACTGAAAAACTTCCGAAAGGTTACAGTCAGCAATATCACCCTGCAAAGCGGAGGATTCAATACTTTTACGGATGGTATGTTTTTTCTCACCGGTAATGATAAGCGGTGTAATTACTTTAAATAATTCACGGTCGGTAAATGAGATGCCCAGATAGTGAGAATTGGGGATTGCTTTGCTTTTAGGGGTATTATCAGGGTCAGGCAGATTATAATAAAGGACAAAGATATTATTGGTTAGGGATTTTGAGGAGAGTATATGTTCCATGACAACCGGGGTATTTCTGCCGATCTGCCAGTCCACAACAACGGCGTCAGGTATATAATGGTAAATAAGTTTTTTTGCCGTGTCGCTGTCACTTGCCTTTTTAACTTCAAATCCAATTTCGGTGAAGCATTTATCAAGGGAAGTGATTTTATTAGTAAGCAGGCGCTGAACCTGGGTTTCTTTTTTGGCAATAATAACTATTTTCATTTTCTTTTTCGCGGTGGCAAACCATTCTGTTTTTATTTTGTTGCGGCGGCCTGCGAAAAAGTAAAAAATTGCAAGAAGAAACACAATGGAGATAATTATCAGAAGAATAGTGGAAAATTCTTTCATTATCATTTTCGATGATGAGGGGGAATCAACAATGTTCACATCACAGAGTGCGACCCAGGCTCTTTTATCTTCGTATAAAATTGCGCACCAGCGTGCCCCGGCTTTTACCAAGGGGAAGTGGGATCCCTTTGTAGCAAGACCCAAGACCGGCGAAGTAGGGCTTATAGTGTCAAGAATTCGTGTCACCCCAACTTTTATTTGTACATATTGTTCATACTGAGGAGAATTTTTTTTGCTCTCGCTTTTATTCCTTTTTTCAAGATCGGCGTTTTTATCGTTTTCTTTTTTTTGAGGTGATTCCTTTTCTTCATTCTTTGAATTAATAACATTGGATTGAGCATAGAGAAGGTATGCACTATTATAAAAATCTCTAATCTCTTTATAAATGTTATGTGTGAAAGAATAATTAATATCTTTCTTTATATAGGTGGGCGATAGTTGACAAAATGTAACGGAAGGATTATTGAATAAAGAAAACAGCCCAAACTCAGTATAACGAAGACGTTTCCCTTCTGTTGTAATGCTTAAGCTAAACAGTAAGGTTAAAAAAATACATATAACCCTTTTGGGCATCGAAAATTATAGCTCCGCTGTTTTCTGCTTGTAAATTAAGAAAGATGCGCCCGTTATAGTAGCGATTAAAAGAAGAAGGAAAAAGAATAATGTGCCTAACGGTATTGAAAAAAAAGTATACCCTGGATTGGTAACAACAGTGCCTGCACTCTTTTCAACCCAGCCGACCTTATCCTTGACTTTTACCTGATACCAGGCCGTTCCTTCATATATGAGCTCGAAGTGATCGTTCTTTGCCGCCTGTATTAAAATTTCAGATTTTGGGTCAAGGTACTCATAGATGCTTACAAAGGGTTTCTTAATTTCGACAAATTGTGAAGCACTATATGAAATCATTATGCTGGTAAGTATGAAAAGAGTTGTAGATGCAATTATTGTTAATACCTTCATGGGGACTCCTTTTTATTGAGCTATTTATGTGAATTATTACTATTTACCAGAAAACAGTTGAAAAAGTCCTTTTCCGATATATTATTAGAAAATACTACTTTAATCTTAAGATACCAAATATTAAATTGATTTACAAAATTAATTGTAGAAAAACGAAATTTGTCCTTTTCGGTTGTAATTATACCATCTCCATCAGATAAATATACTTTATTTAATTCATCACCGGTAAAAATGTGATGATCTTCGTAGTATATGCATTTATG